>JALYUO010000480.1 GCA_030853735.1 Chloroflexota bacterium | reverse complement strand
ACCCACCGCCGCCGGCCACGCTGAGGGCCAGCACGATGCCGCCGGTCGCCACCAGCATCAAGGCGGTCAGGCCCAGCGTCACTTTCAGCCAGTTGTCCCAGCCGTCGTCTTGGCTGCGCGTCATCGTGGCGAACAGCGCCATCAGCCCCAGGTAGGTGAGGACGATGCGGAGCAGCACGGCGGGTTTGAGCAGGCGGGCGAGGTCGGGCATAGGTGGCGGTCTTTTCTAGGCAGGCGGCGGGGCCGGGCGGCTATTCGTCTTCGCCCACTAGGGCGTGGTAAAGGTGTTCCAGCATCTCCTCGGAATAGAAGTGGATCACCAAGCGACCCCCTTCGCGGCTGCGCGATAGCTGGACTTTGGTTTTGAGCGCGCTGCGAAAATTGTCTTCCAGCGCGCTAGTTTCCAGGTCGGCGGCCCCCCGGCGGGGCTTGGCGGCGCGGCGCGGCGGCGCAGCGGGATCATCCGGCGTGGCGGGTGGCAGTTCCTCCAGCGGGCCTTCTTTGCTGCGCCGCACCAGCTCTTCGGTCTGCTGCACGCTATAGCCGCCGTGGATGACCTGCGCCAGCATCACCAGTTGCGCCTCGCGCCCATCAAGGCCGAAGATGGCCCGCGCATGGCCCTCGCTGATCGTGCCGCCGTGCAGGGCTTCGATGATCTCGCGCGGCAGGTTGAGCAGGCGCACCAGATTGGCGACCGCGCTGCGGCTGCGACCCACGCGCCGCGCCACCTCGGCCTGGGTCAGGCCAAAGGTGTCCATCAGTTCGCGGTAGGCTTGCGCCTCTTCTAGCGGGTTGAGATCAGCGCGCTGAATATTTTCGACCAGGGCCAGCGCCAGCCGCTCTTCCGGGTCGGCCTCTTTGACGATCACCGGCACCGTTTCCAGCCCCGCCGCTTGCGCGGCCCGCCAGCGCCGTTCGCCGGCGATCAAATAGTAGCCGTCTGTGCCCTCCCGGCGGGTGACGATCAACGGCTGGATGATGCCGTGTTCGCGGATCGAGTCGGTCAGTTCTTTCAGCGCGTCGGGCGTGAACTCGTGGCGGGGTTGCTGCGGGTTGGGCTGAATCTGCGCGACCGGCACTTCCAATGCCGCACCGCTGGGGCGCAGCGGAGCCTCGCCGGCCTCGCCCGGCTCGGCGGGGCTGGGGGCCGCGCCAGGGATCAACGCATTCAATCCACGGCCTAGCGCCGCACGCGGTCTTGGCATCTACAACGTCCTCGATCTCGGTGGTGAGTGGACCCTTATGCCGGTGGCGCACCGACCGGGCGCACGGGCTGGGCCGGTAGCAGATCGCCCCCGCCCGCCGGTAAGCGACGCAGCACTTCGGCCGCCAACTGCTCGTAGGCGGCGGCCCCGCGCGAGGTCGGATCATATTCGCGGATGCTCTGGCCGTGGCTCGGCGCTTCGCTGAGGCGCACATTGCGCGGGATCACCGTGTCGAACAGTTCGCCGGGAAAGTGCGCCCGCACTTCGTCTTGCACTTGGCTCGATAGATTATTGCGCGAGTCGAACATCGTCAGCACGATGCCGAAAATCTGGAGGTTGGGATTGACATGGCCGACGACCAGATCAATCGTCTGGCGCAACTGCATCAGCCCTTCCAGCGCCAGATACTCTGATTGCAGCGGGATCAGCACCCCGGCGGCGGCGGCCAGCGCGTTCAACGTCAGCAAACCGAGCGAAGGCGGGCAGTCCAGCAGCACCAAGTCATAGGCGGTCTGCGCCTTGTCCAGGGCACGCGCCAAGCGGTGTTCGCGGGCCATCAGCGGCACTAACTCCACTTCGGCTCCGGCCAACTGCACCGAGGCGGGGGCCAAATCCAGCCCGGCGCGCCCACTGGGGATCGTGACCTCCGCCAACGCTTTGCCGTCCACCAGCGTATTATAAATTGAGCGTGGCAACTGGTGTTTGTCGAAGCCCAGGCTGCTGGTCGCGTTGGCCTGCGAGTCCATATCAATCAGCAGCACCCGTTGCCCGGCGGCGGCCAAATAGACCCCCAGGTTGACCGCCGTGGTGGTTTTGCCCACCCCGCCTTTTTGGTTCGCAATCGCCAGCACGCGCGCCTTTGCCACAGCGACTCCTTCTCACTCGCGGTTCGTCCCCATGCGGTCTCGGTCTATTCTATCCGATTCGGCCCTAAACGACAAGCGCGGCGCTAGGGGTCAGGGGCCAGAGGTCAGGGGTCAGGGGCTAGTGTAAGTTCTAGGAGCCTATTGGGTGTAGTCGCGCACGGCTGTGCGCCGTCCTCGTGGGGGTTGGCCCAATCGCTTGCCTGATCCCGCGCTAGGTATTTGATCTTAGGTGGTGAGTGAGGGGCCAAGCATCAATTTTTCGTCGCCTGCTGCCTGCTGCCTGCTACCTCGTCGGCATACTTCCTGCTTTGTTGGCAGACGAGTGCAGGCGCTGGGTCTGCCGGATAGGGCGGCGCGAATCGTCGCTAGGAGGAGCCACGATGTTAGAAAATGCCAGTCCGAGCCAGGTGACGAGCATAATTAACACAATTTTGCACCATCACCAGAATGATCTCGACCCCACCCAGGTGCAGCAGCTGCGCGGCCTGGAAACCCATGTCAGCCAGAATGCCCAGCAATATCAGCAGAACCCGCAGGCGATGCAGGGTATCATTCAGGCGATCATCTCTATCGCGGGGCCGTTGCTCCTGAGCTACGGGGTGAACGCGATCATGAATCGTCCTCGTAGCGGCCAGAGCGGCGGCGTGCAGCAGCAGCCGGGCCTCGGCGGGCTGGGCGGCTTGATCGGCGGCCTGACCGGCGGCTTGACCGGCGGGCAACAGCAACCGGCTTACGGAGGCCAGCAGCCGGCTTATGGCGGCCAGCCCGGTTATGATCCCAATGCCGGCGGCTATGTGCCCAGCAACGGCGGCATTGGCGACCTGATCGGCGGCGTATTGCCCGGCCTGATCGGCGGCGCGTTGCCCGGCATCCTCGGCGGCATCTTGGGCGGCGGCGGCAGCAGTGGCGCACAAACCGGTGGCAGCAGTGGCGGTCTCGGTGGGCTGTTTGGCGGGGGGGGCGGCCAGCAAGGCGGGGCTACGCCGCAGTTTGGCGGCATCCAGGGTGTGGGCGGGCAGCAACAGTCCAGCACCCGCGGTGGCGAAGGCGAGATCGTTTAACGGAACCACCAAGCGGCTGACGCAATGATCCGCGCCGGGCCACGCAAATCACCAGCAACCAACGGGCTGAGTTCTGCACTCAGCCCGTCGTTGCGTCCTTATACTTCTTCGCGTTTCTTCGCGTCTCTTAGCGGATCAACCCGTCAGTGCGCGCCGATGGGTGCGCCGCCGGGGGCACCGGCTTGCTCGGTCGCCGGCTCGGCATACTTGCCCGGCCAGCCCGGCAGCAGCAGGGATAGCAGCGCCGCTAGAACTGCCACGACGAAGGTGACGGTGTAAGCGTTTTCCAGCCCATTAATGTACTGGTCGTGGAACTTGCCGAGGGCGGCTTGGATAATGGGCAGCATCTGGGCCGGCACTTCGCTCAGATTGGGAATCACGCTGGACCCCGCTTGCCCAGCAAATTGTTTCAGCCCGGCATCCACCGCTGCTTGCGCTTGGGGCGGCAGGTTTTTGGGCAGATTCTTGCGGATTTCGTCGCCCACGTTGATCGTGATCGCGCTGGTCAGGATCGTCGCCAGCACGGCCACGCCGATGGATTGGATCGTCTGCCGCGTGGCGTTGACCAGCGAGCTGGCCCGCGCCGTCAGGCGGCCCGGCACGTCGCGTAGCGCGGCCACCAGTGAGTTCTGGATGACCAAGCCGAAGCCGATGCCCCGAATGACCAGCAGGAACTGGATCCAGCCGAGATCCGTGTCAATCTTGATGTCGCGCAACTGCCAAGTGTTGAAGGCCAGCAGGCCGAAACCCACCACCAATGGCACCCGCGGCCCGATTTTGTCGGCGATGCGCCCGGCAAGCGGCGTGGTGAAGCCGGAGGTGATCGCCAGCGGCAACAGGAACAGCCCGGTGTCAAACGCGCTCTTGCCGCGCAGGATTTGCAGATAGAGCGGCAGCAAAAACTCGGCCCCGAACAGCGCGATGATACCCACCCAGCCGACCAGATTGGCGATGGCAAAGCTGGGGATCTTGAACAGGCGCAGATCGAGCAACGGATCGCTGACCCGCAGTTCGGTGATGGTGAACAACACCAACCCGACCACGCCAATGGCAAACGCGGTCAACACCGTTGGGTCGCCCCAACCGCCGCCGCCCTGCCCGCCCGCAAGGGACGCGCCATAGAGCAGCGAACCGAAGCCGACAGTGGAGAACAGGATGCCTAGCGGGTCTAGCTTCAGTGGACGGCTGCTCTTGCGATCTTTGAGGAAGCGGGCCGCGATGGCGATGCCGATGAGGCCAATCGGCACATTGACAAAGAAAATCCAGTCGAGCAGGCTGTGGTCTACCAGCCAGCCGCCGAGCAGCGGGCCGGTGGCGGGGGCGAAGACCAGCGCGATACCGAAGATGCCGAACGCCACGCCGCGCTCTTTGGGCGGGAACGCGCCAAACAGCATGGCCGTGCCCAACGGCAAGGCCAAACCCCCGCCAATGCCCTGGATTACTCGTGCTGCGATTAGGGCGAGCAAGCTATCGCTCACATTGAGGGCCACGCCGCACAAGATCGAACCGATCAGGAAGGTGGTGAGCGCACCGATATAGATGCGCTTGATACCGAACTTCTCGCCCAGGAAGGCGGAGAGCGGCGTGGCGATGCCCAGCGCCAGCGTGTAGAGGCTGATCACCCACTGCGCTTCGTTGGTAGTCACGGAATATTTTTGCTGCAAGGCCCGTAACGCCACATTGACCACCGTGGTATCCAGGATCACGATAAACAGGCCGAACAGCACCGCAGCCAGCACTTTCCACTTATATGTTGGATCGTCGGTGGATGCGGCAAAGGGATTCATGCTTGCGCCGCCGTGCGCGCCGCCGGGTGGCCCGCCTGCGCTGGGTGGCCCGCCT
>JALYUO010000475.1 GCA_030853735.1 Chloroflexota bacterium | reverse complement strand
TCGGTTGTGCCGACTACAGCCCGCCAACGCAGTGAAAAGGGAGTTGGGCTACCGTTTCGCGGCTTTGCGGCCCACGCACGTCCTGCACCTGCTACTCCGCCGGTGTAAGTCGCTGCCACAAGCACGCTCCCATTACGTCTAAGCGAGAAGGTGAACAAATAATGAGCGAACTACGAACGCGGGTAGCCTTGCAGGCCGGGGTAGAACAGACGGCGTTAGATGCCCTGGCCTGGGACAATGATTGGATCTGGCAACAGGAGGTCGAACGCGGCGACCAAAACCCTTATGAACTGATTTGGACCACCGAAGATGAGCAAACTGAAATCCACTATATTGACGACTTTTTGCTTAACGTGCCGTATGTGCTGGCGCTAGGGCCGGTAGCCGAAGACACTGCCGCGCAAGTACGCACCGCGCTACCGACGTATAGTTGGGATATGGTACAAACCTTATTTACTGCTGCTCAGACTCCGGCTCAACAGGTACAAGCCCTGCACTATGCGGCGATTGCGGCTGCCCCGCCTGATAGCCCAGCGGTAGTCGCGTTATTCGACCAAGCAGCGACCAGTCCGGTTGAGGATGTGCGTGAGGCCGTGATCCTAGCCATAGGCTACTTGGGTTGGCCGGATCTGCTACCCATCCTGGAGCGCGTGCAGCAGAGTGATCCGCTGCCGCGGGTGCGGCAAAGCGCGGCGCGGATGTTGGAAGGATTGCGCTTACACCCTGCTTCCTAAATTGAAGCAACGAATAGCACACCCGCCTGCTAACGGCGGGTGTGCTATTTACCCGCCAGCCGACACTGCTCGGCTGGTACTTTAACAACTTCATAAACCGGCTATACGAAGCCTTCCGCAAAGCCGGCAAAAGCGGCAACGCCGGTCCCGCTTTCGGCGCAGCCGTGGCCGCTGGAGCCGGGGCCGTGATTGACTTCGTGGCGAACTGGCTGCTGAACAAGATCAAAGGCGCAGCCAGCAAGGTCGGCGAGAAGATCAAGTCCATCGCGCAAAAAATCCTCGCTCGCCTCAAGAAAGTCGGCAGCAAAGTGGTCGGGGCCGTCAAGCGCGGCGCGGGCACGGTCCTGCACGCGCTGGGCAACACTCGCGTCGGCCAAGCCGTCAAACGCGGCTATGAGACCGTCCGCAACACGGTGAACAAAGGCAAAGCGCGCATTGAGCAGTGGCAGAAGGATCGTGCGGCCAAAAAGAACGTGGGTAAAACGCCGGAGGAAATCGCGAAAGAGAAGCAGGATAAACTCGACAAAGCGGTAGCAGCCATTCGACCTACGCTTTTGGGTATGCTGCAAAAAGGTTCATCTGCGTTGGTGCTTAATGCGCGTTTGGCTTTCTGGCGGATGCGCTATGGCCTGGCTTCGTTGTCCGTGGTGGGTGGAGATTCGTTTCAGATTATAGCAAAAGTTAATCCAGAGCGAGAAGTTGTCCCCGGTGTTGTTATGCATCCAGAAGAACTACTTCTCTATATCCGCAAGGTTACTGAGGAGTTACTGTCACAAGACAGTGTCCGCGAAGGTGCTGAACGCATTGAGCAAACACATACAGTCCAACCGCCACCTGCTAACTCTAAACGTAAGTCTGATACTCATGACGTAACGGTTGACTCGGATGTATCCATGTCTAGCGTTACCGCTTGGGCCTTGAAGCAGAAGCCTCGTACCTTAACCCCTAGCTTCCACGTTCGTAGCGTGGCGCGCTGTCCAATTGCGCTACAGATGCAAATAGATGCCCACGAATCTCGCTTGCTAAACGCTCTACTTGGTGGGGTGACTCAGCAGGCTCGAACTGCTAACATCCCGCTCCACAGGCGGGCGCTCTGCCATTGAGCTAGAGCCACCATCTACGGACTAAATGGACGAGGCCGCCGCCCCCTAAAACAAACCGCCGAGGGGGACTCGGCGGGATACAGGGAGCAAGCGGCCTCAACGGCGGGCGCAGGCGTTACGGCCCACGTCTCCCGGTATCCTGCACGGCCTCCCAGCACGCCGGGCGGGCGCGATGGGATCGGCGTGTATAGCGCGGTAGGGTATCGTATACGTTACTGGCGAACAAACAGACCATGATCGAATCCTCTGGGCCGGGCGCGACCCTGTTTGCGGTACGACAAGCGGGCACCGCAGCGCCCTCTGCCCTTATTATCGCGCCAATCCGCCGCCGGCACCACCGCCTTGCGATGGGGATCACCCCCGCCAAAAGGCGGATTTTGCCTGTCGGCGCGCTTAGGGCAGCAACTGCCGCAACTCTGCCGTGAGCGCCGCGCTCTGTTCCGGCTGGCCGTGCAAGGCGGCGGGCGTGTTCTGGTAGAGTTCGCTGTGCCACTGCCCATCCTGCCCACTAGCGACCAGGGTTTGCACGGCATTGAGGGTGGGGTTCAGGTCGGTTTGGCCGGGCGGGATCAGCCCGGCAACCGCCCGCAGCACGGCGACCGCCGGCGTGAGGAAGCGCACCTCGCGTACCTTGCCCACATAGGCGGGGGTCGGGTGATCGCGGAAGATGCCCAGCAGGTGCGCCTCGATGGCGGTGCGGCCATTGAGCATACTGCCGTCGAAGCCGATCACATGGCCGGCCGCACTGAAAAGGTCCGCAAAAGCCACGGCATTGCGCTCGTTCCACGCCGCCAACAGCGTGTGATACAGTGCTTGGATCACAGCCTCATCCGTCGGCGTGGCTTGGGTTGGCGCTTCTGGTGGTGTACGCATGGTGAAACCTCCTCTAGCCCTATGGTGGTAGCAGCCGATTATCCGGCAACATCCCCGGCACTAGGGGGTAGCGGGCGGCTCCGCTGCGGCTGGGGCGGCCTCTGCGGGCGGGAAGGTCAGCACCAACGGGCCATCGTCATTGATCCGCAGGATGCGGACGGTGCCGGTGTCGGTCAGGTCCAGCACACTGGCCGAGGCGGGGGCGATCACGATGCGCTGGAACAGATCAATATGCACGCCCAGATAGTGAGCCAGCAGTAGTTTGATCAGATCGGCGTGCGAGACGACGGCGATAATCGCCTTCGGCTGCTGCGCGGCCAATTGTTCCAGCGCCTGCACCGCCCGGAATTGCACCTCGCGCAACGCTTCACCTTGCGGAAAGCGTAACCGGCTGGGAAAGTGCTGCACTTGCTGCCATGCGGGCAGTTTCGCCAATTCGTCGGTCTTCTGCCCCTCCCAATCACCGTAGCGAACCTCGCCTAGCTCCGGCACCTCTTGGATCGCCAGGTTGTGCCCTTGCGCGATGGGGCCGGCGGTCTCCAGGCAGCGCGACAGGGGGCTGCTATAGAGCGCCGTGAGGGTGAGATGCGCCAGCCGGGCCGCCAGCGCGGTCGCCTGTTCCTGGCCGGTGGCGTTGAGATGCACATTGGGCAGCCAGCCCGCCAGTTGGTGTTTTTCCACGAGATCGTTTTGCCCGTGCCGCAGCAGCAGGATATAGGTCATACCGGCTCCCTATCTATCCGCAGAGGTCAGCGCACCCGGCGGGGACACGTCCTGACCGAGCGGCTTTTCATAGCGGTCGTATTCTTGCCAGATGCCGAAACCGAGTTGCGCGTAAAACTCACGCAGCACGATCCAATCAATGCCGCAGCGCCGCACGCCCCGGCTTTGCAAGTAGGCCACGCCGGCGGCGACAATGGCCTGCCCCAGCCCCTGCCCACGTAGCCGCGCGGCAATGCCCAACGGCCCCAGGCCACCCCAGTCTGTGCCGCCGCCCGGCGGAAAATAGAGGCTGCCGCCGCCCAACCAGCCACTAGCCGGATGGAAGGTGCAGCAAAAGCCCTGAATGGCATCCTGCGCGTCCACCAACAGGGTCACGTCGCTAGGACGGTAGCCGCCGGCGAAAGCACGGCGCACATTGTAGGGCCAACCGCCGGGGAACGCGCCGTCCAGCCAAGCCAGGATGGCGACCTCTTCGCCCACGCGCCCCTGACGCATGGCAAACGCGCCGCCGGCTAGGCCGGATGGGATCGGCGGCGCAACCCAGCCGGGCAGATCGCCACGCAGATCCGCGACCACCTGCGGATCGCTGTAACCCTGGCGCGCCCAGAAGCCCCCACTCACCCCGGCGTGCGGCACACCGGGCACTAGATGGCCGGGACCACCGCCCAGCACCATGCGCGTCGCCCCTTGTGCCCGCAGGCGCGCCTCCGCCGCGTGCAGCAGCTGCGTGCCGGTGCCCTGGCGGGCGTGGCGCGGATCGACTATCAGCGCCAGGAGGTAGCCCTCGTCACGGGCAGCGACCAGCGCCGGGTAGGCGCGCAGGTCGGCTGCCGCCATGCGCCGGGTGATCGCGAAGCCGACAGGTTGCCCCGCTGGCCCCGCCGCGATCAGGCAATCGCGGGGGTCAAACAGTGGATCGCCGTCTACGTTTTGCTGCCAGAGGGCTGGGCCAAGTGGGATCGCCTCGGCCAGGGCCGCATTCCACAGGGCGATCAGCGCCGGCCCATGCGCGGCGGTGTAGGGAAGCCAGGGCGCAGGCATCGGGTATGGCTCCTTTCACGGGGTAGTGGGCGGGTTACGCGGGTCCAGGGCATAAAACGTATAATCCGCCCAGATGCGATGCGTTCGCCCGCGCCCGCGCCCCCCAACCCTCTCTCCCGCAGAGGAGAGAGGGAGTCTACGAGGCAGCGATGACCCGGCCGGCAACCGCACTCCGTCTGCCTCCCCCTCTCTCCCGCCGGGGCGCGGGGGTTGGGGGGTGAGGGAAGCGGCGCGCTCCGCCCACGTAAGTGTTCAGTCTCCATGTAGGGGGGCGAGATCAACTGGAGAATGCGAGGTAGTCGCGCACGGCGGTGCGCCGTACTGGTTGCCCTGTGGTGCTCCACCAGCGCGGTTACTGGATGGCAACGAGGACGGCGTTAAGGCAGCGTGGCGACCAGAAGGCAACGAGGACGGCGCACCGCCGTGCGCGACTACACTCTACCACTTACCTCAGTCTCCCTACAGATCGCAGACTGAACCGTTACCAGCCAAGCGCGCCTTGCCAGAATCCTGCAATTGTGCTACGCTATGGTATATCCAACCGCCAGTGCCGCCCACACGTCATGGATTGGAGTCGTATGGAACCCGCAATGCCTTCCCCCTCGCCTAAGACCCTCAGCGCACGCCTGTGCCAAGCCCGCCGCGCCCGCCACATGACTCAAGAAGAACTCGCCGCGCCGCAGTTCAGCAAACGCTATGTGCGTGCGGTGGAGCGGGGCAAGCTCCAGCCGTCGCGCCCGGCCTTAGAGTTTTTGGCCCAGCGCCTAGACATCTCCCCGGCTTACCTGCTGGCGGGCACGGTTGCGCCGGTTGTGCTGCCCGATTTGCGGGCGCTGGAACAAGACTTGGCCTATCAGATCGACCGCGCTCGCGGGGAGATCGACCAGAGCCGCGCTGCCGCCGCGCTGCCGCTGCTGGATAGCGCCGAGCAGGAGTATGCGTTTTGCTGGCAAGACATCAGCCCGACGATCCGCTTTCGGTTTTACTATGCCCGCGCTGCCGGCTATATCCGCCTGGCCTTGCCGGAGCCGGCCCGCGCCGTATTAGCGCGCGCCCTGCCCCTGACGGTGTTCATGGCGCAGGGCGCCGAAGCCGCCGAGCGCGTCCGCAATGCCATGGGGGCGACGTTCTATCAGCAGGAGCAATTCGGGCCGGCGCTGGTGCTGCATAGCCAGTGCTTGCAGGCGATCCATAGCGGCATCGTCAAAGACTTGAACCTGCAACTGCTCATCTATACGAACGTGGCAAACGACCACTTGGCGCTAGGTGATCCGGCGGCGGCCGGCGCGGCGTATAAAGCATCGTTGAAACTATTGGAAGATGTGAGCAACCGCGAACGGCGGGCGGCGGCTTGTTGGGGCTTGAGCCTGGCCTACAAAGCGCAGAACGATTGGCGGTGGGCGCGTGTCTATGCGGCACAGGCGTTGGACCTCTACGCCGCTGCCGGGAACAGCGTGGACCATGCGTTGAT
Source organism: Chloroflexota bacterium (assembly GCA_030853735.1). GTDB lineage: Bacteria > Chloroflexota > Chloroflexia > QHBQ01 > JAICKM01 > JAICKM01. The sequence continues at coordinate 2,130 of JALYUO010000475.1, read as the reverse complement.
GCAGATCAACCTAGCCGAGTTGCATCTGGAACGCCATGAGTATGACGCTGCCGCAGACTTGTTGGAAGCGGCCCGCCGGTTTTTCAGTGGCCCGGCCGGCAACTCTGTCCACCTGAGCCGCGCCTATGAGCACCTCGCGGCGCTGGCGCTGGGGCGCGCTGACCTGGCCCTGGCCGCCGCCCATGCCGAGCAGAGCGTCCGCCTGAGCGCCGCTGCCTGGGCCGATGCCACTCCGCCCGGCGCGGCGCATATCGGTCGCACCTATGCGCGGGCGCTCTGCATCGCTGGGCGGGTCGCCGCCCGGCAGGGGCAGGTCACGCAGGCACAAGCCCTGTTCGCCCAAGCCGTGGCGATTGCCACCCATAGCGGGCTGGGCGAACTGCTGCATGAGATCCGTGTGCAGTATGCCGAACTGTTGACGACCTGTGGCGCACACGCAACGGCCACCCATTATTATCAGGCGGCGACCGCCACGGTATGCCGTCCGGCGGTGGAGGTGCGCTATATGCCCAGCCTGGCCTCGTACTAAAGGATCCGTCGCTCACTAGACAAGGACACCGCCTGATGGACCCTGTAACCGCCTCACCCCCAGACAACCCTAGCGCCCCCCCCGACCGCCGTGCGCCGATGGCGGCAGCCCCGCTGAAATATGCGGCGGACGGCACGGTGGATTGGGGCAATATGTGGGACAGCTTTTGTGAGTTGGCCCAGACCGGTGGCCCGCCCCACCGCGCCACGGTTTTGCGTGCGCCCGACCCCACAACGGTAGACCCCACCGACCCGGCCTACCAAAACGTGGCGGCGGAGATCAGCCGGGGCATCCTGGCGGTGAGCGGCCTGCCCGCCGCCCCGGCCCAGCCCGGCTGGATCGCGGTGCAGTGCCGTTCTGCGGCGCAGGCTCGCTGGCTGGCCGACTCCATCCTGGAAGAAAATGTGGCCGCGCAAGCGGTGGATAACACCCTGCTGCTGCCGTTGGCGGCCTCGTTCACTACCAAGGGCGAAATCAAAAACGTGATCACCGTGGTCGCCAAGACTACGCACTATTGGGCCGACCACCTGCCGGCGGAAGTCAAGCAGGCGCTGGCCGTGCAGGTGCGGGTGAGCCAGATGGCCGCCCAAGTCAAACGCTGGATCGCGCGCAACCGTTGAGGGGCGGGTGTAGCGACCGACCTCACCCCCAACCCCCTCTCCTAAAGGGAGAGGGGGAGCGAGACGGACGCTACACCCATCCTTCGTAGGGCGAGCAGCGCGGCAGGGGTGAAACTCCCCCTCTCCCTTTAGGAGAGGGGGTTGGGGTGAGGTCGGCGCACCACCCGCCCGTTAGCGCCCGCCCGGTGTGATATTGGGGCTGGGATAGGGTGTGAGATCATAATCCGATTTGTCCAGATCGAGCGCGACGGTGGCTACTGTTGGATCGTGACCGGGTCGCTGAATTGTCAGGTCCAACCCCCAGCCGCCCGACATATCCATCAGCAGTGTAGCGGTGTAGTCCCCGCCGCCCACGGAATGCAGGGCCACTAACGCGCTGACGTGCCCGTGCGCGGCCATAATCCCCTGCATCTGCACCGTGGCATCGCTGACGGGCCGGCCCTGCTCATCGGTCAGGTGGAAGCGCAACTGGACCGGCCCCGACCGCGGCGGCGACGGGTCGGTTTGCACCCGCACATGGACGTAATCCCCGATCTTGCCGGTCAGTGCCAAGCCATTCACCACATAGCGGAAAGCGACTTCCACATCCTCCGGCTGATTATAGCGCCGCACGGCGACCACGATCTGCCAGTTGCCGTCGAGCGCCAAGTAGGGGCCACTGGGCACCGCGTAGCCGCCGCCCGGCAGCGGGGCGGCCATCTCCGTGTCGCTGGTGTTATCGTCAATCTCGGTGATCGTGACTTTGACGCTCAGGGTGCAATCGGCTCCCGCCGTGGGGGTGGCGGCGCAAGCGGAGAGGGGGCCATGCACCCCGCGCAGGCTCACGATCAGATCATCGGTGGCGGCGTGAACAGTAGTCAGCGCCACCTCAACCCCTTGCACGCTTTGGCTCAGGGTCAGCGTGGTACTCACCGGCTGTGGCGGCAGGGTCGGCTCCCCTGCGCTGGTGGTGGGCGACAGCACAGCGGCCAGCGTGGGCGG
>JALYUO010000442.1 GCA_030853735.1 Chloroflexota bacterium | reverse complement strand
TTTCGTCCCGTTGGGGCGGCTTTTTCGTGCGTTAGGCGCAGTTAGGCTAGGCTGACCCGATGGAAGCGCTTCAGATTATACGCCAGACAAACCAGACACCATTCGCCCGCCGCTTTCGCCACGCTCCTAGTTCGTTTGTTAAGCAGTACGTGCCAGATAATCTGCAATCCGCAATCCGCAATCCGCAATCCGCAGTACGTTTCACGCTTCCGCGTCGCGCGGCTCAGTCGGCAACGGGATTGAGGAGCTGTCGGCCCCGGTCTCGGCGGTGGCCGATACGCCGATCCAGCGGATGTGGTCGCGCAGATGCAGGTCGTCGTTGTAGCTCTGTAAGCTCCAGCGCAGTTCACCACGCCGCTCCACCTGTTGCCAATGGGTGATCGCTGTGTTGTGGGTGTGGAACTCGAAACGGTAACGCACCATGGGGCTGATGCCCAGGAATTGCAGAAAGCTGACATCCACCACCCCGCCGTGGCAGGCGATGACGACGGTTTTGCCGGCATGGTCGGCTGTAATGCGGTGCAGGGCCGCGCCGACGCGCACATTGAACTGGGCCCAGTTTTCGCCACCGGGCGCGACCTGCATGAAGGGGTGGCGGCCTGCGGGCCGGCCGTAGCGCGCATCAAACTCTTCCCAAGTGAGGCCGTCGGCGATCCCGGCCCGCACTTCCTGCACTTCGGCATCCAGCGTGACCGGCAGGCCCAGCGCGGGCGCGATGATTTCGGCAGTCTCGCGGGCGCGGGCAAAGGTGCTGGCGATCAGCACGTCGGCGGCGATTTCGTGCGTAGCGGCCAGCCGGTCACGCAGGCGCGTGGCCTGTTCGCGGCCCAGCGGCGACAGCCCGCACTCGCCGGTCTGGTCGAGGATGCGGTGGTGGACTGCGCCCATGGCTTCGCCGTGGCGGATCAGGTAGAGGTGGGTCATGCGTTCTCCGATTGCGGATTGCGGATTGCGGATTGCGGATTGTTAGCGAGGTTTGTGGTGCTGCCGGTGGCGGCGACAGGACTGGTGGCGCTGAAAGGGCGCAGGAGGCCGGTGAGCAGCAGCAGGGTGACGGCGAGTAGCAGGTGCTGGTAGTTGAGTTGCAGCATATAGCCGGCGGCGGGCAACAGCAGCAGGCCCGCGCCGCACTCCCAAGCCCAGGGCAGGCCGCTGACCAGCGCGGCCCGGCGGCTGTTGAGCGCCAACGCGGCGTAGACCCAGCCGGCCAGCGCCAGCGCCGTGACCGGCACCGGCAGGAACAGGGTGAAGCCGACGCTGAACTGGGTCGCCACGCCCTGGAGCCATTGCTCGAACTGGGCGGCAATCAGCACCAGTCCGCCGATTAGCGCGGCCACGACGACCCACCAACGCCGCGGGCGCAGGGCAGTGCGGCGCGACCATAGGCCGGCAGTCCACAGCAAGCTGATACCCGCCGCCATCGCCGCCGCTTCGCCGAGGCTGTTGGCCGCTAGGCCGAACGCGCCCAGTGCCAGGCCGAAGTCTTGCGCGCCGATAGCGGCTAAGGCGTAGGCATAGTAGCCGCCATAGGCCACGCCCAGCAAGGCCAGGGTCACGCGCCAAGCCCCATGACCGTTGCTGCGCCGCCACCCCACCGCGATAATGCCCACCATCAGCCCAGCGGCCGCCGCGTTATAGATCAACAGCAACAGCGGCGGAGTGCCCAGCCCTAACACGACCACGCTGAGGGCGAGGAAGCCCAGCAGGCCCGCCGCTAACGGGCGCGGCCAACCCGGTCCGCCCACGTCGCTCGCTGCCGGATCGCGCAGGGCCAGCACCGCCGCTAGGCCCAACACTCCCACGGCCAACACAAAGGCGGGCATCACCAGGAAGGTGCCTGCCGCGCTGATCGCGCTGAACACCGCCGCGCCGACTGCCCCCGCCGGCATTTGCTGCGAGGCCCGCGCAATCGCCCGCCCCAGCAGGAACTCGACCGGCGCGATGCAAATGAGCAGCCGCACCATATAGCGTAATAAGAGCCGTGCATCGTTCATAAGCGAGGTGTCAGGTGTCAGGTGTCAGGTAGCAGGTGTCAGGTAGCAGGTAGCAGGTGTCAGGTAGCAGGGGTCAGGTGTCCGTTCGTCGCCTGATGCCTGCTGCCTGATACCTGATGCTTGGCAGGTGTCCCGGTCTTTAGCTATAGCATAACCGACCGCCTGTTGTCAATCGCGCCATTACCTCCGTATAATGGACCCATGCCTACATCACGCCTGACGTATTACGTATTACGTATTACGTATTACGTACCGATCCTGCTGCTGACGGCGTGCCTGGGCGAGACCGTCCCCACGCCGGTCGCTGATGCCACAGTTAAGCCCCTATCTATTGCCACGCCCACCTTGCTTGCGCCGCCGACCTTTGCTGCGGCTACGGCCACGGCGGTGTGGCGCGCCCTCGCCACGCCCGACCGCGCCACACCGCCTGCGTCGGCTGGAACCCCTGCGGCAGGCGAGGCAGGCTGGCTTTACATAAATGAAGGTGTGCTACGCTTTTATGATCCTGCAACTGCGGTATCACAGACGCTGGCGACAGTCACCGCAGGGGGAACAACCCCGCCCGCATCTGCCGGCAGCATTACCGCGTTCACGGTGGCCCCGGCGGGCAGGCTGGTCGCCTACTGGCAGGTCGCCGGCACACCGCCCCGCTATGATTTGTGGCTGCTGAACCTGAAAGGGGGTACGCCACGCCACTTGGCCGGGCCGGTGGCCTGTAGCAATCCCCAGCAGGCGCGCATTCTGGGCACGCTGTCCACTTTCAGCCCCGACGGCGCAATGTTGGCCTATGCGCTGCCGCGGGCCGACTGCACCCCGTTCGACCTGTGGCTGGCGGCGACGGACGGGGCCACGCCGCCGCGCCGCGTTGTTATGCCGGAAGCGGGGCTGATCCTCAGTCCGCAATGGTCGCCTGATAGCCGGCAAATCGCCTTCCTGCAAGCCGGCGACCTGGGCAGCGGCGGCGTGTATGACGCAAGTATTGCCGTGGTAGCGGCCGGAGGATCGATCACGCCGACGCTGTTGGTAGCGGGCCATGCGCTGCCCGGCGACCACCAAGCGCTGCCGCCGTTCGATCTGACTTGGCTGGATGGGCGCACATTAGCCTTCCAGTCGTGGAACCCCACGCGCGGGCCGGACGGCACCTGGGCCGTGGATACGGCGGCGGCGGTTGCGCCCACGCTCCTCAGTCCAGCGCAAGCGGGGCTGGCCGCGTGGAGTCCACCGGAGGCAGGGCCGCGCCGTTTGGCCTACAGGGTGGCTGGGGCTGGGCTGTTTGTGCGCGGCCAGGATGATGCTGTGGGCGGCGTGCCACTGGCCCCGGCTGCCGGCCTGCGCGGCAGCGGTGCAATCTCCCCGCTGTGGTCGCCGGATGGGACGGTGGTGGTCTTCACGGACGGTGCGGGTCGCCTGAGTCTAGCCCGGCGTGCTGCCCCTGGCCCAGCCGTCATCTTGCCCTTCACCGACCCGTTGCGCGCCGGGTGGTCCTTGCCCGGCGCGCCACCACTGTTGGCCGTGGTCAATACAGCGGGCACGCAAATCACGCTGTTTGATGCGACGGGTGCGCCCGTGACTAGCCTCAGCTACACGCGGTCGCCCGGCGCGCCGGAAGGGGTGGTCTGGCTGCCCGCCGGTCCCGGCCTGCGCCGGAGTCTGGCCTTGCGCCTCGCCGGCAACTCCCCCGCCTTTGTGCCGCTGGTCTACGATCCGACAGGCCGTGGCAACTCCCTGCCCTCGGTGCCCCTGGCCGCCGATTCGCCTCTGGTGGGGGTGGTTCGCTAGCGCAGCAGGGGTGGGATCAGCCCCGGTGCGCTTGCCTGCGCCACTGGGCTTGCGTGGCGCTGTCGCGGAAGAAAGGCGTGAAGCCACCCGTCCACTTGCCGGACAGATCGGCCAGCGTCAGAGTCTGGTTGCCGGGGTAGGTGAGGCCGGGCGGGGCGGGTTGGCTGGGGCTTTCGACAGCGGTGTTATCGAGGAACAGGTGCAACGGCGCGCCGGCCACTTCGCTGTAACCGACCAGCAGCACATCATGCTGACCCAGACCGAGCGGGCCAGGGTTGACTAGCAGGATGACGGGTGCTCCTAGGTCAATCGCGGGCAGCAGGTCGGCCAGCGTGCCGTTCATATAGAAATCGGCCACATAGCCGAAGCGATGGGCCAGCGCCGCGTTCTGATGCTCAAACGTACCACCGAAAAACGGCACTTTGATCATCTGGCCGAAGATGGCCCGTGCCTGCTCATAGCTGCCGAACGCCCGGTCGTAGACCGAGAGGGCCATGGCGGTTGAAAACGCGCCGCAGCCCATCGCGTTATAGTAGGCATCCTGCCCCTGCGCCAATTGATAGAGATGCACGGGGTCTTGCGGCAAACGGTGGACGGTTTCGACGGACGTATCGGTCATCGGGCGGGAGCCTCCAACTGGGATCGAGCGGCTGTTGCACGATTATAGCAAGCCGGGGAAAGGGCTGTCAAGACTTTGCGCGCCGACCGACCTAACCCCCAACCCCCTTCCCTACAAAGGAAGGGGGAG
>JALYUO010000441.1 GCA_030853735.1 Chloroflexota bacterium | reverse complement strand
CCGCCGCGCCGCCCTCGCGCCCCTGGCCGCCCGTGGCGTGCTGACCCTCGATGTGCCCGCCGGCGCACTCAGCCTTGCCGTGATCAATCGCTACCTGGAACTGAAAGCACGCGGCCAGTTGTAAGCGGCGTTCAGGTCACCCAGTGGAGCAGAGGGGAGTAACCTATGAAGCTCTAGGCTACCACAGCGAAAGAATTGCAATCTTTGGCTCGGTGCTTAGGGTAAGTACATCCTTGTAACGGCGACGTAGTATTTCCTCAACATGGTCCACCGAGCAATTGCCCGAATGCACCCAAATTACTTGTGGCGGCGACCCGCGCTTAAAACTCAGGTTGGTGAAATCAGTGTCTTTTGTGACAATAATGTACTCATTTGCAAGAGCAAACTCCCAAATTACAAGGTCTGAGGCGTGTTCCAGCCCAACCAACTGCACATGGCTCGCATTTTGGTATAAATCAGCTAACCGGGTCACTAAACGTCGCGATAGATTCTGATCAAACAGCAGTTTCACTCTCGCACATCCCAGATGCGTCGCTCACGATCCGCCGCGAACCCTAGGCACGCTAGAATGTCCTCTTCCGTTAACTCAGGAAAATCAGCCAGGATCTCCGCGTGGCTCATCCCGGAGGCGAGGTATGACAGTACATCGTACACGGTAATCCGCATTCCGCGAATGCACAGTTGCCCACTGCGCTTGCCCGGTTCCAGGGTCAGGATCTCTTGATAGGCACGGTTCATGGGGTAGTCTCCTTATTGTGTCACCAATTTTGGTGACACATTCTGGTCGAACAGTAACTTCATGTAGGAATTGTGAGCATTTTCTGCTCACGATCTGCGGCATAGCTAAGGCACGCCAAGATATCTTCTTCGGTCAGGTACGGGAAATCCTCTAGGATCTCCGCGTGGCTCATGCCGGAGGCGAGGTACGATAGCACATCATAGACCGTGATCCGCATCCCGCGAATGCACGGTTGGCCGCTGCGCTTGCCCGGTTCCACAGTCAGGATCTCTTGATAGGGGCGGTTCATGCGGCAGTCTCCTTGCGTCCGGCGAAGATGAGGTAGGGGTAGAGCAGCACGGCGGTCAGCAGGCCGAAGGCGTAGTGGAACCAGTTGGGCAGCTCGGATGGCGAGAGGTTGCCCTCGATCAGGCCGGCGATCACCAGCAACCCTGCACCGCCCAGCAACATCTGCACGGCTTCGCGGGCGGCGAGGCGCAAGTTGGCCGCACGGGTGTAAAGGCCGGGCCGTAGGATCGCGTCGGCCATGCGGAGGCCCGCCCCGCCGCCGATGCAAATCACGGTCAGCTCGATAAAGCCGTGCGGGAAGACAAACGCGCCTAAGTCGCCCTCGGCCCCGTACACCTGGCACAGCCCGGCAATCGCCCCCAGACTGATGCCGTTCCCGATCAGCACAAAGATCGTCAGCAACCCCAATAGCAAACCGCCCGCAAAGGCCAGAAACGTCACCTGGATGTTGTTGGTCATGATCGCCGTTGCCGCGTAGGGCCGTTGCGCCGCCGGAATATGCGTCCACAGGTCGTGCCGTTCGAGGAAGCCCTGCACCCGCTCATAGGTGCCGCCCGGCAGCAGCGTGGCCGCGAAAGTGGGCTGCACAACCACGGCAATCCAGGCGGCTATCGCGGGCAGGAACAGCAACGCCGCCGCCAGCGCGACATACGGCCATTGCCGCCGCACCAGCCGCGGAAAATCGCGCCGGTAGAAAGCCACGATGCGCCGCCACGACCAGCCGCCTTCGCGGTAAATCGCGGCATAGCTCACCGCCACCAGCCGGTTGAGGTAGCCCACCAGCCGGTCGCCGGGGTAGTCGCGCCGCGCCCGCGCCAGATCCGCCGTCGTCTGGCGATACAGCCGCCCTAGCTCCTCGATCTCCGCCGGCGCGAGGTCCGCGATTCGCCCTTGCCCGGCCTGGAGGCTGAGTGCGTCCAGCCGCGCCCAATCTGCCTGCCGATCCAGGATCAATTGCTCCGGTGTTTGCGTTGCCATAGGTCCATTGTAGCGCGGCGGCCCAGCGACCGTCAAGCAACACGCCGACCTCTCCCCCAACCCCTCTCCTAAAGGGCGAGGGGAGGCGTTTCTATGCTCCCCCTTCCTTCGTAGGGAAGGGGGCTGGGGGGGTTAGGTCGGTGGCGCACATCGGCCAGCACAGGGCAGCAACCTGTGGTATAATGGGCGCACTGAGGAGGCATTGGGGTTGGCACCATATCTTGCACTCATCATCATCATCGGGGCGGTCTGTCTCGCCACCTGGATTATCGGCGGCAACGCACTATTCGGCTGGGCCGCCCTGCTCGTACTAGGGCTGGGCCTCGGCCTCCCCCTGCTGCGCTTCATCTTCCGTCAGGGCGCGCCCGACAACAAGTTCCCTTGGGAGTGAGACGGAGTTCTGAGTTCTGAGTTAGGTTTTTACGCGGGCAGTAATTCATCTTGCGAACGAAAAAAGAATCCTGTCATTCTGAACGCAGTTGGGGTGGAGACACGGCCGCTCGTAGGCATTCACAGGGCGCAGTAAGTCGCTCCGATCAGACTGATTCGTGTGGCGGCAGATTCTTCACTGCGTTCAGAATGACAAGGTGCTGATTCTCTCTAGCGCACCGGCCCGATAGGTACACCCAACCACTCAATAGCCAAAATCTCCGTGCCTCCGTGTCTCCGTGCCTCCGTGCTGTCGCCTGTTCAGTCCGTTTTCAATAGCATCTTCGTGATTCTTCGTGTTCTTCGTGGATCAATAATTCGGCGCGTTTCCCGTATATTCCGCATTCCGCATTCCGCATTCCGCATTCCGGCTACGCTTTCTTCGCCCCATCGGTGTGCTGGTAGACATGAACGATGCGCTGCACCGTGGTGATCTGCGTGCCGATGGTGAGCAGCCAGAGCGCCCAGGTGAGCGCGGCGGGCAGCCAGTGGCTCACGATGAGGGCCAGTGCCAGCAGGCCAATGCGCTCGGAGCGTGCCATCAGACCCACCTCACAGTCCACGTTGAGCGGCGTGGCGCGGGCGCGCACATAGCTGATCATCATCGAGCCGATAATCACCGCCAGGATCAGCATCGCTTCGGTGGTCCGGCCCCCTTGCAACACCCACCAGAGCAGGCCCATATAGATTATGCCTTCGGAATAGCGGTCGAGCGACGAATCGAGGAAGCCGCCGAAAGCGGTCATGCGGTCGGTAATGCGGGCCAGCGCGCCGTCGAGCAGATCAAATAGCCCGGCGATCAGGATCAGCACGCCACCGAGCGCCAAGTGGCCGGCGGCCAGCACCAGCGCCACGCCGATGTTGAGGAACAGACCGCAGACGGTCAACATATTCGGCGTGATCGGGGTGTGGACAAAGATCGTGGCGACCCGCCGCATCTGGGTGCGCGTCCAGCTTTGGAACACATTGGTTAGCACAGCTTACTCTCCTCTTCCGGCGACATCCCCCGGCGGGCGACCGGGACCGGAACGGGTGCCCAGCAAATCGCTCAGGCGCAACGTAGTGCGGTCTGCACTGTCCCAATCACCGGCGGGGATGCGCGGCGGCAGCCGGTTGGGCAGACCGGTCGGGGTCAGGTGGCGCAAACGGCGCAGCGAGAAACGCACGCCGCCGCCGCCGGAGGCGCGGAACACGCCGAGCGCCTGCTCATAATAGGTTTCGACCTGGGCCACCACCAGCGGCCAGTTGTAGCGCGCCGCTGTCGCGTGGCCTTGCCCGATCATCGCGGCGCGCAAGCCGGGATCGCTCAGGGTGCGTACCAGAGCCACCGCCAACTGCTCTGGGTTACGCGGCTCGAACAGGAAGCCTTCGCGCCCATGCTGCATCACCGCCGCATAGCCCGCGCAACGGCTGGCGACAATGGGCGCGCCCGCCGCCATAGCCTCCAACAGGACCACGCCAAAGCTCTCCTGGCCGGTCGAAGGCGCGCAATAGACCGTGCAGCCCTGGTAGTAGCGCGGCAAATCGGCGGCGCTGACATAGCCCGCGAACTCCACCACGCCCGGCTCGCTCGGCAACAGGTCAGCGAACAACTCCGGGTCGCCTTTGCCCACCACCACCACCCGCACCTCGGGGCAGACCATCCGCACCAACGGCAGGGCTTGCAACAGCGTGCGGAAGCCTTTGCGCTGCTCCTCAAAGCGCCCGACAAACAGGATCGTCGGTCGCCCATCGTGGTAGCGTTCTAGCGGTGGCTGGGGCGTGGCAAAGCGCTCGACATCAATGCCGTTGGGGATGATCGTGTAGTCGGCGGGAAAATACTGGCTGACGTAATCACACGCTGCCTGCGAGACGGCGATACGCCCGTGCAGGCGGTCGAAATAGCTCCGCAGCAACGGGCGGGCGGCGGCGTAGGCTAGGCTTTCATCGCCGTAGGCGTGGAAGGTGCCGACGTTGCAGGTCAGCGACTGGCGCAGCACGATCAGCGGGATGGTCGGCATGAGCGGCTCGTGCAGGTGGATCACGTCGAACGCTTCGCGCGCCAGGATGCCGCGCACGGTGCGGCTGATGCCCAGCGACAGCGAGATGCGCGCCCGTGAGCCGTTGGCCGGCAACTCCACGATGTCGCCTAGCCGCCGCACATTGCCCGGCACCGGCACATCATCCTCTTCCGACGAGGGCGCTAGGATGGTGACGCTGTGCCCGCGCAGACGCAGGTGCTTCTCCAGCCCCTTCACCTGCTCCGTGACCCCGCCGGGATACGGATAATCATACGGCGAGACCAGGCAGATTTTCATCGGTTGGACCGCTCCGTGACCGTGCGCCGCACCGCCCGCTGCACTTTGTAGGCCGGCGAGACGATCATGCTGCGCCACATATTGGGCGCGGCGATGATCGCGTGGTCGCGGAAGGTCATGAAGCGGCCCCCGGCGATCAGCGTGCGCTCGGCAATCGCCGTCAACAGGTCGGGGATGCCGCTGCCGGGGAAATAGGTGTAGCCCAGCCCGATCATGGACAGCGCGTGGGCATCGCTGCCGCCGAACGTTGGCAGGCCCAGCCGGGCATTGAGCGCGGTCACGGCCTGATAGGAGACGCGCCCGGCCACGCTGGGGTTGAACGCCTCGATGCCGTGGAAGGGGGTCGCGCTGCCATGCACCTCCAGCAGAGCCTTCTCCTGGATGCTGGCGGTCAGTTTGGACAGCGGGTGCGCCGCGATGACCATGCCGCCTGCCTCGTAGACGGCTTCGACCGAGGCGCGCAACGGTTTGAGCATCGGGAAGTCGCGCTCGATAAACAGCGCCAGCAGATGGCCCTGGCGCGTGGTGATCTCGGTGCCCATCACCACCTGCACCCGATAGTTGCGCTGGGCGGCCAGCTCGCGCGCCGCGTGCGCCCCCCGCACATCGTCATGATCGGCAATCGCGATGATGTCGAGGTCGGTATGATGCTCCACAAACTCCAGGATCTTGGGGATCGAGTCGATCCCGTCGCTATACGTCGAGTGGATATGCAAGTCGGCCTTGCTGTAGCCCGCCGGGCGGCTAGGGGGGCCCGCCGAAACAACAGGGCCGGTGGTCGGGAGACCTTGTGGCACAGAGACACAATCCTTTCAGCGCCGCCGGGGGCACCGCCGCCCCGCCCCTCACCCCCACCCGGCAACCATTACCCGCAATTATACCAGATTGCGGAAAGGGTGTCAGGCGGCGGGGGTCGGGGGTCGGCTCAGGGCTTATGCAAAGTCCGCAAGGGGCGACAGAATGGGCACTTCTTTGGTAAGATGGCTTGTTATCATCCACCCTCTTCACCAAAGGAGCACCCGATGCAGTATACCGTATCCTCGCCCGCCC
>JALYUO010000417.1 GCA_030853735.1 Chloroflexota bacterium | reverse complement strand
CGGCGGGCGGTGTCCTTTGCGCCGGAATCGGCGGCCGGGGGGCCGGCGGCCCGCGCCGCCCGGATCGCGGCCACCCGCTCTTGCTCGGCGCGTGCTTCGGGGCTGAGTTTGCGAACCGGCGCAACCGCCTTCACCACCTGCGGCGTGGACGACAGGCCCAGCAAGGCGCGCAAGGCCGCGTTGATGCGGTTGCGGTCATCGCTGCCCAGCAACGGGCGCAGCGTCACATCAAAATACTGGCCCAGCGTGAGGAAGCTACGCATCTCGTTCAGGTGCAGCACCTCGTATTGGCAGGCATCAATATCCAGCGGCGTGGCGGCCTCGCGGAAGACGACTAGGCCATAGACCGGGATCGTCTCGCCCAGCCCCCGTTCGGCCAGCCAGGCTTGCAGCGCCGCGATCTTGCGCGTCAGGTCGGCGCTGGGGTTGCCAAGCGCCGACTCGCCCAGCCGCGCCAGCCGCTCTAGCGGCGGTAACGCCTGCCGCCAACGGTCCAGGCCGTCCACTTGGCGGCACGCCACCGGGTAGCGGCCCTTCGGATCGTCGGTCAGCCCCTTCAACTCGATCACAAACAAGCCTTCGGGCGTGACGAGCAGGTGGTCCAGCAGCGTCTTGCCGATTTCGATGTAGCTATAGAGTTGCTGCTTCGGCCCTGGCTGAATCTCGTCGCGCACCACGGCGGGCAGCTTAGAGGCCACCTCCCAACGCCGCACCCGCCCGCGCCCGGCCTGCCATAGCGGGAAGCCGACGATCAGCGTCGGATAAGCGACAAACACCAGCCAGTACAACTCCGTGCTGCTCATGGCAATGCTGAGGCCCAGGCTGATCAGCACCAGCGCCAAGCCGATGGTTTGCGTGAGCCGCGCCTGCCGCCGATTGCGCGCCACATACGGCGCATTGACTGTCAAGTTCATCGCTGTATCCCTCTCCGCTAACGGCCCGCGACCGGCCCGGCGGCATCGGACGCATCCCAGCGCCGCCAGATCAGTGAAGCGTTGTGACCGCCGAAGCCAAAGTTGTTTTTCATCACGATCCGCAGGTCGCCGCTGCGCGCCGTGTTCGGCACATAATCCAGGTCGCAAGCCGGGTCGGGGGTCTCGTAGTTGATCGTCGGCGGCATGATGCCCGTCCGCGCGCTCATCACCGCCGCCACGTTTTCAAGTGAGCCACAGCCACCTAGCAGGTGGCCGAACAGCGACTTATTGGAACTGAGCGGCACCCCGTAAGCATGGTCACCAAACACCTGCTTCACCGCCGCCGTCTCCATCGGGTCGTTCAAGTCGGTCGCCGTGCCATGCGCGTTGATGTAATCCACTTGGTGCGGTTGTAGCCCCGCCGCGTCGAGCGCCCGGCGGATCGCTTTGGCCGCACCGCGCGCCGTCGGGTCCGGGGCCACGACATGAAACGCATCGGCGGACACGCCATAGCCGACCAATTCGGCGTACACCCGCGCCCGGCGTTCCAGCGCATGATCGAGCCGTTCCAGCACCAGCAACGCCGCGCCCTCGCCGGGCACCATGCCGTCGCGGTTTTTATCGTAGGGCCGGCACGCGCCCTGCGGATCGCTATTGTTCTGGCTCATGGCGCGCAACAGGCAGAACGCAGCCAGCCCGAACGCCGAAATCGCCGCCTCGCCGCCGCCGGCCAGCATCACCGTCGCGCTGCCGCGCCGGATCACCTCGGCGGCCTCACCAATGGCCTGGCTGCTGGCCGCGCAGGCGGTGATCATCGTGTTGTTGTAGCCGCGCAGCCCGTGCTGGATCGACACCTGGGCCGCCGCCATGTTCGCCAGCACAATCGGCGCGAACAGCGGGTTCATCCGCATCCCGCCTTTAGCGATCAGCACACGCGCCCCGGCTTCGATTTCGGGGAAGGCGCTGGTGCCGGTGCCCATGATCACGCCGATTTCTTCGCTATTAGAGTCGGTCACTTGCAGGCCGCTATCGTCCAACGCTTGGCGCGCCGCCGCCACCGCGAACTGGCTGACCCGGCTCATGCGGCGGGCCTCGCGGCTATCAATCCAGCGCGTCGGCTGCCAGTCGCGCACCTCGGCGGCAATGCGCGTGGGGAAGGGCGACGCATCGCACAGGGTAATCGGCCCCACCGCCGACTGCCCGCGGCGCACCCCATCCCAAAACGCGGCCACGCTCGGCCCATGCGGGCTGATCACGCCCAGCCCCGTCACCACCACCCGGCGGCGCGCATCCCGCTCCCAGGCCCAGCCGCTGCCCGCCGGCGCGCTCGCCCCTGCCCCCGACTCGCTGCTCATACCGTCTCGCACCCTACCTACCCCAACCTCCACCGGCCAACGCGATCCCCCAGCACCGGGACACAAAACCGCCGTAGCGCATCCAGCCTCCCAGAGACCGCGCTACGGCCGGCGCTCCTGCAACGTCTGTTCAGTCTACCACAGAACCTCTGTGTCGGCAACCCGGCGGACGTAACTGTCAGGGCAATTGCATCTTAATGGGGGGGGGTAAAGTGCCTGCCCAGCTACAGAAGGCGCTCTATGAGAGAACCCACGGACTCGCTAAAGGCTGGCTTCCGACCCGGTGACGGTCACTTTTCCCACTGCTCATTCTATATTCATTCAATGAGCTGTTACCCGTGCCAATTTAGAAGCAATTGCCCTGCACCTCCTTGGAAGATGTAACTCCAAACGACGGTCACTGAAATGCCGAAAATTGACGGACGCTGAACCCATAGGCTCAACGTTGCACGATACTTAGGTTAAGCCTTTTTGACAAGATCGCTAAAAATGAGTATAAACACTTGTAGTAGGAACCTTTAGCCAGGACGGACTATACCACATCGTCATTGTAGCAGGAGAAGGGAGCAAGAAGATGCGAAAACTATTTGCACTCGCGCTGGGTCTCGCGTTGGCCCTGGTCGCCGCCTTCGCGGTGGCCGGCAATTCCGTCGGGCAGGCCAACTGCCAGACGTTCCCGCAGACCGGCCACCAGGTCTGCGGCAAGTTCCTGACTTACTGGCAGAGCCACGGTGGCCTGGCGCAGCAGGGCTACCCGCTCAGCGAGCCGTTCAACGAGAAGAGTGACATAAACGGCAAGACCTACCAGGTGCAGTACTTCGAGCGTGCGGTCTTCGAGTTGCACCCCGAGAACCAACCGCCCTACGACGTGCTGCTGTCCCAACTCGGCACGTTCCGCGGCAAGGAGAAGTACCCCGACGGCTTCCCCGGTGCCCAACCCCCACCGCCGCCCTCGCCTACCGCACCTCCGGGACTGGCCGTCAAGGTGCCGCTGCGAGATGGCGTGACAATCACGCTGGTTCCTATTAACAGCAGCGGTTGGACGACTGGGCTGGGGGGAGGCGACTGCGGTAGTCGGATGAGCTGGGCCTTCACTATTGATAACTCGAGTTCCGATCCCTTCACGGTGAACTTCGACCAGTCAACAGCGACACAGGTCGATAG
>JALYUO010000412.1 GCA_030853735.1 Chloroflexota bacterium | reverse complement strand
GTGCGCGGCTACATACGAAGCTGGCGGCGCACACGCTCTGTATCAAGTTGAATCGGCTGTTGGGCAAGGCGAAGTTCTTGCAGATCAAGGCGCTCGCCTTCCCTAACTAGCACATCGCCCTAATAGGTAAGTGGATTTCCCAGGTATCCAGCCAAATATCTTCCCAATCAGGACTCTCCGGGTCGTCCGTCAGATAATCTGTAAGGAAGGGATGAATTGTCCAGCCATCAGTAAACACCAACTCAGTAAAACCTGCGTCCTCCAGCATCCGGTTCATCAATTCACGCGTACCATGATGAATCCGCTGAAGATTAACCATTGTGGCAAAGAAATTTAAAGTTGAAGAGGCTCGCTCATACGAGAAACCCCATAAGGTAAAATTTTCCATGCAGTATTCTTTAGCTCAATCTTTCTCACCAGGGCCACGGAACTTAGGTCCGACTTGAGGATCATAGCCACCAACTCCGTCACCCTGTTGTTTGGAGCAATTACATGACCGACACCACACCAGCAAATTGCTCTCCATATCATACCAGTCGTTACGCTCATTTTGCGTTATATTGTGACCCTGAGCATTCCAGTGTTCAACCACCGATTCGTTGGCGTGTTCTATTGTGACTTCAGCAAGGCTGATCTCGGCCTTATGAGTCGGTCCTGTGCTACCAGTATTTTGACAGCGATAACGTGCAGGAATTCCCGTGGAACCACCAGTACCTTGTACTAAGGCACGATCCAAAACCTTGTTTTTCTGATCTTGACGGAATTTCTTTTTTAGGACTTTCGCTTGGCGTGCCTGAGTCAGGCACAAAGTAAGCACTTGTTGGGCAGCACAAGCGAAAGTCCTATTTTTATAGAACTTATCGCGGATAATCTTCTGGTACGCTGCCTTAAGAACAAAATGATCGCCAACTTTTTCTGCGTAGATTGAATGCTCTTTTGGCCGATTAGCATCAGTTGTATCACCAGTAGGGTTCACTTCTCCGTGGACATGAACGGTTTCACCAGCTTCCGTATCTTTAACAATCACTAGCTCTAAAGATTTCATTTTGTACTTCGCTTGGATCAACGGCAATTTCGCCCGAATCTGAGTATCAGTAAACTTTTCATCCTTCACTAATCGGTCAGCGGCTAATAATCCTGCATCCAGATCGGCTTTTTTCTGCTCTGGGGTGCGGGCATCGGTGCCGGGCTGGGCAGCGGTGGGTTGGGGGGTGCCGGCGGCTTTAGGATCGGCGGGGGTGCCGCCGGGCGCGGTGCCTTTGCCTGCGTCTTTGCTGGGGTCAGGGTTCTTGCCCTTGCCTTTGCCGGTGAAGAGGCCGCCGACTTTTTTCAGCCCGGCGACGGCCTTGCCGATCACCCAGTCCACCGCTTTTTCGACCGGGGCGCGCACTTTGCCGATGATGGCTGCCTCAAACGATTTGCTCTAGTCCATCAGGAGTCTCAATAAACACTTGCTCACAGAGTACTGCTGCCGTCACAAGGCTGTCCACATCGTTGTCTGGGGTGAGGGTATCTTGCACAGCAAAGATCGACGCTAACACTCCGTCCAAGTGGTCGGCGGTATAGAAGCGAATGCTCAACACGGGGTTAGGATTATGGGGATAGAGTTCTAACAGCAAATAGCTCTCGGCCAAGTAATAGCTGAGACGCAAGCGAAAGGCACCTTGTTCATACTCGGCAGTTGCTTCGGGGGTCAGAGCGATGCCTGCCGCGAACAACTCTTCCCAGCCGCGCAACTCCCAGCTCGCTTGACGCACCTGCTCAACAAAGCGCGTGCGGGCAGCGGCTTGCTGGGGCGTTAGTTCATCTTGCTGCATCGGCTTGAGTATCTCTACTTAATGTTGAGCTTCCCATTGTCGCGGAGGATCGGGGTGATGATTTGGCCTTCTTGCCCACGCATCAGATCAATGTGCGGGCAAACGTCTAGCAACTCCCCGACATACTGTTTGTAGTTTTTGGCTGAAATGGTGTCTTGAAAGGACGCTAACGCTTCCAACACCGCCTGTAACTTATCAGCATAGTGGATAATGAGGCGTAGTTCTCTAGCAGAGAAGTGCATGGTTAAATAGATAAGTGCATCGCTGGCACTGTAATAAGCGAACATATTAGTCGTACCTTTAGAGTATTCCATGCTAGCTTCTTCGCTGAACCAATCCCCTTCATCAAAGAGGGAATTACGAGGTGTTCCTTGCCAGCCGGCTTTATCTAGGGTTTTAATAAATATGTTACGTTCTTGTAATTGACTTTCACTCATCTCGCTTTTTTCCACGTTCAATCTCCTACTTATTTAGTGTTACGTCAGCTTCCTGCTTCTGCACTTTTAATATCAGCTAAAATGCGTCTCATCTTATCGATTTTACTTTTCAGCGTGTTACGCAATTCGGGAATTTCAGCGTCATCGAGATTAACGTCTCGATCTCCACTAGCCTCCAATACTTGGACAACATCCCATGCCTCTAAATTAACTCCTGCTTTGTTTAGTTCCTGTAGCGACACATAGCTAGGGCTGCCTTTCGGAGCACCTTTATATGCACTGATCATTCTGATAGTTAACCCGACTGTTTTCCCATATTTTCCAGCAAGTTCACGCTTAGTAGCTAAGAACGTTCGTAGGCTACTACCACAAATCTCACAAGGGCTACGATTTATATCAATGGAGATTGCGAAATGTGTAGCCTGACCATTAGGAATAGTTCTATCTAAACGCCTATTTAACGTCTCCAATAATTTAGCTTCGGCATGAGTTCCCCCAAGTGATTCAAATTGACCGAGTGATTCTTCATTCACACGAACACTAAGGGCAGTAGCCACACTCTTGGCTAAGTTCAAGTGATCGAGTTTGATACCCAACTTTGTTACAGCCATCTTGCGTACTAGCTCTGCGGGCGAGGCGACAGCGTAGATGCCGAATTCACCTAACTTTCCTGTTTCTTGAACATAAAGTTTCTTTAATCCCTCTTTTTGATGTTTCTGGAAGGTACTATTTAAGGTTGATTTTACCTCCTCGGCAGTTCCAACGTTTTGAAGTTTACCCGCAAGATCCCTTCGGACCTCCGCTTTGACATTCTTTCCATCGGGATCTTGTTTCTGCTGATCACCTTTATCTTTATCGTGGGCTGCATCGGTACCCGGGGCACTACCCTTAGCGGCATCTTTGCCAGGGGCAGGGTCTTTGCCTTTGCCTTTGCCGGTGAAGAGGCCACCAACTTTTTTCAAGCCGGCGACGGCCTTGCCGATCACCCAGTCCACGGCCTTTTCGACCGGGGCGCGCACTTTGCCGATGATGCTCTTGATCTTCTCGCTGATGCCGCCCAGGCCGAGCAGGTTGGCGAGGAAGCTGATCGCTACCGGTAGGGCGGCGCTGAGAGCCCCCTCGATGGCCGCCGCCGCGCCGCCGACGCTGCCACTGGCGATGGCGGAGACCGAGTTGAGGACCGCGTTAACCAGGGCCATGATTTGGCTGCCGCGCTCGATAAAGAACATGATCACGTCGTAGATGGCTTTGCAGGCTTTGATGAACGCGCCGGCGGGGTTGAACAGGCGGACCAGCCAAGTGATACCGGCCACCACGATGCGCTCGATGACGAAGTTTTTGCTGCCTTCAGTGCCTTATCCGCTCCTAGTGGTCCTATTCATGAGGTAGCTTGATGCGTTCGGCGCAGTTTGCGGTGCCAGACTTGTTCCTCGCGGGAATAGTGGTAGCCCACCGCACGCAAGGCGGCTTTACCCACCTTGCCGATGGCGTTGTCTTGCACATCCAGTTCCGTCACGCGCGTCAGGTAGGGCGACTGGGCTAGGGCCACCGCTCCGCCGTCGCCGAAGTCGGCGGTTTGCAACGAAAGACCGGTCAACTGCGCCAGATGCGGCGATTGGGCCAGCGCCTGCACTCCCCCATCGCCCAGCGGATTGTCGGCCAACGATAGACTGGTCAACGCCCCCAGGACGGGCGAAGCCGCCAGCGCCGCTACGCCGGCGGCAGTGATACGGTTATAGGTTAAAGTGAGGTGCCGTAGCTGCCGCAGGTGCGGGGATGCCGCCAGCGCCGCCGCCCCCGCGTCGCCTAAGCCGGTGTCGTTTAAGTGCAAGTGCTGTAGCCCGGCCCAGGTGGGGCTGTGGGCCAGGGCACGCACCCCGTCTGGGCCGACCGGGTCATAATTGAGTGTCAGTCCCTCGATCTGGGTGAGATAGGGCGACTGGGCCAGCGCGGTCATACCTGCCGCTCCGATGCCGGTCTTTGCTAGGTTCAAACTACGCAGGTTTGCCAGCAGCGGCAACGCCGCCAGGGTGGCGGCACCGGCATCGCCCAGTTCGGTATAGGTGAGGTCCAGTGTGCGGGCCAAGCGCAAGCGGGGATTGGGCCGGGTGAGGATACGCTCGCGCCACTGCCACGGAGTGTGTCGCACGAACTCCGGCCAATGGGCTATAGCAGCTTCGATCTGATCCAGCACCGCCTCCAGCCCTGCTCCCGACCGCCATGTATCTAATAACCGGCATAGATCCGCCCAGCCGGTCGCATAGTCACCGGGCGGGGTCGCCAGGATCGTCTGCAACTGATCGAGACGGGTATGATTAGGCGCGGGCATCAGAGAGTGGGCCCGGTCAGCTTCGTATTCCGCCGGTTGCTGTAGACCCAGTGTGGCGTACCTTGCGCCGCCAGATTTGTTCTCTAGTGGAGTAATAGAACGCTGCCGCACGCAAGGCCGCTTTTCCCGCTTTGCCTAGCTCATTAGCTTGCAAATCCAATTGCTCCAGACGTGTCATATATGGTGACTTCGTAAGTGCTACTACTCCCTTGTCAGTTAATCCATTCTCGATTAGCTGTAGTACACGTAAGTCCGTTAGATGCGGTGAGTCAGCCAAAGCGACCACCCCTATGTCACCGCACTCGTTTTGTTCTAAGGTCAGTTCGCGTAGCCCGGCCAACACCACCGACTGCGCTAATGCCGTTACACCTACGGCGGTAATGTCATTCCCATCTAAATGCAGCCAGCCCAATTGCCGGAGCGTCGGCGAAGCCGCTAGAGCCTGCGCCCCGGCATCACCTATGCCAGTATTGTTCAAACTTAGCCACGTCAGGCCCGCCAATGTCCGGCTGGTTGCCAGAGCTACAATCCCCGCTGGGCCAAGCGCATTGTCATCTAGCGTCAGACTCGTTAGCTGCGTCAGATAAGGCGAATTAGCTAAGGCGGTAACGCCCACTAGTCCAATATCGGTCCAGCCTAGATGCAATTCGTGGAGGTTTGCCAACAGGGGCAGGTCAGCCAACCACGTAGCCCCACTATCGTGCAGATCCTTATAGGTCAGGCGGAGCTCCCGTGCGAGGCGCAGCCGGGGATTCGGCTGTGTGAGAATGTCCGCTTTCCACTGCCAGGCAGCCTCGCGCAGGAACGCCGGCCAATGGACAATCGCGGCCTCAACCACGTCCAGCGCGTTTGACAAGGCGGCATCGGTCGGCCAAGTATCTACTAAGCTACACAGATCTTTCCAGGCCGTCTCAAAGTCACCCGTTTGAGCAGCCAACGTAGTCTGTAGCGCAGCGAGGTCATCAGGAGTGGGCATCCAAAGCAGCCCTACTCCGCCTCGTACTCAGCTAATTGCTGAGGATTATCAGGTTTATGCAGCTTCCGCACTTCGATCAGCTCACCGGGGTTAGCGATTCTCACGCCGTAAAAGTAGTCCCACCCTTTACCCTTGCACTCCGGGCAACGTTTGCCGTCTATTCTGCCGGTCCCATCACAATCCAAACAGATGAGGTACTGCGATACAATTTGTAACTGTCCTTTTCGGTCAGCCACATAAAGATTGGCAAAATAACTAGCTTTGTCACCCGCTCGAATATTTTCGCTAAGATAGCAACGGTAGAGATCACCCATCTTGGGGTGCTTATAATGCTTTATCTGGAAGAGTACCCGCGGTTGGACCGTAGCAAGCGATTTTTTAGCTTGCTCAAAATATGCGGCATCGCGCGCCACTGGAGCTTTTACACTAGGTTCTACGCCGGGGGCATAAAACGCCTCCAGCTGATCGAGCTTTGCTAGAAGCACAGTCTCGTCAGACTCAGTGTACAAGACTAACTGCGTTGCGTGTTCGGCTTTAATAAAGTCACGCATGAACTCTACTACTTGATCCATTCGCTAAACTCCTCGAAGACCTGAAAGTATCTCAAGTACCTATCCAAAGGTCAGGACCAATAGAAGCAGGTCCAAAATCGGTTCGCTTGTTGCCGGCCAATACAGCCCAAATATACCGAGTATCCATCACACGCTGGAGATTTTGTTTTCTCAGGTCTTTGCACGTCTTAAGGTAAGCATCCAGTTTGGGCTCTAATTTCTCTGGGTGTTGGCGGAATTTTTCCCGCAGTTCACGGTTTTGCATAATTAGATTACGAACGGTGTCGCTATTAAACGCACCCCATGTCACACTGACATCCAGTTCAAATTCATCAGCATTGTTGACGATGATACTGCGCTTGATTAGCCGCTCCTGCTCGCGCATAGTCTTCTGATTGTAATGAGCACTAGTCGTGAGTAAGTTCAACGAATTTGCGTAACCAGAACCGCCGAACTCATCCGCGATCATATGAGACCGGTTCATATCCATGTTTGCCACATGAGTGGGAGGATCTTGGGTGTCCTGACGATCCTTTATGCCCGTTTGGTGCTTAAGCCGAAGGTGCGTGCCTTTGATGGACTGTACCATATCATCTTTACCAAGCGTTACCCGGAATTTCGAGCCAGTTCCAGTTTCATATTCAACGATAATAACAGCAGCATCACCAGTACCCTGCACCGTCCTGAGCATCTTGATCGGTTTATACCTGTCCAGGTTCGTCCTGGTTACTGGCGGCCCAACATCATCAGGGTTAATCGTACCATGAACATGGGCCGTTTCCTCACCCTCAGCATCATTGGTGCGATCCACCACCAACTCCAGCGCAGTCATGTGGTACTTAGCTTTAATGGTGGGCAGCAACTTTTTGATTTGCGCGTCGTCCAATGTATCATCTTTTAACAATTTATTGGCTTCAGCGAGACCCGCTGCTAGGTCAGCCTTTTTCTGATCCATGGTACGCGCGTCGGCACCGGGTTGGGCGGCGGTGGGTTGCGGAGTGCCGGCGGCTTTGGGATCGGCGGGGGTGCTGCCGGGCTTGGTGCCTTTGGCGGCATCTTTGCTGGGATCGGTGCCCTTGCCTTTGCCTTTGCCGGTGAAGAGGCCGCCGACTTTTTTCAAGCCGGCGACGGCTTTGCCGATCACCCAGTCCACCGCTTTTTCGACCGGGGCACGCACTTTGGCGATGCTAGAGTTAATCCACTCACTGCCACCTGCTGGTCCTGCCTGACATAATTAGATCTTAGCCACCAGGAGGCTTTAGGCACTGTAATGGGCGCAGCTGCCGAAATCAGGCTTCAGACAGTGATCCCTCTGAGTCTACCCGGTATTTACCTGCGTAGAGATCATCGCGGTAGCCTTCTAGCCAAGCCAAGAATGATTTGTACTCGGTGATCCCTGGTCCAGATCCCCGTTCCATCTGCAATATTTGTCCCACCACGCCCCGTTCCGCCGGAGCAGTGTCAATACAGAGCATATTACCCCCGCCATCAGAAGCGAATGGTACCCAACCGGAATGCCACCAAGTGTTTTGTAAAATCCCCGCGCCTTCTTCATATACGGCGGCGTTTGCGAATTTACCCTCTGTCCTTAGTTGATCCATTGTTGTCCATTTGCTGAGGACCATGCTAATGCCATGGTAGGTATAGTCGTGAACCGACACCTCACCATTATAGATTTGCAGGGACGCTTTGTAATCAGCCGGTAGAGTGACACCGATTTTTTCTTCTAACTGTTGAATTTGTGCATCAGACGCACCACCACGTAGTTCGTCGTGAACAAGGGGTGCCTTATCTTGATACCATGCTTCGATAGCTTGCCAGATTTCGTTGATACGTGCGCGTGTAGCTGTAGCACTCATTGACTCTCTCCTCAAATGGGGTGTTGCTGCTTGCCGACGTTCTAATAACTGAGCTGCGGGACGAGTTGGCGTGTTCCAACGGATTCCTTCGTGATAAAAGCGCTGCCCTGCCTCCACATCCCCAATTACTTCCACAATATCGGCTTCCGCCTCATAAAGAGGTATGACAGCAACCAGCCGAATACGTTCCGGACGATGCGGCAACCACTCCGGACCGCCTACACCCCAATCGGTTAATAGCAAACTAGTCATTTTATCGAATAACGGTAGAGTAAACCCGCGCAGGATCATAGGTACGACAAGAGCAGTGGAATTGCGAAAAGGTAGTACCGCTAGTTCTGCGAGACGGTGTGCTAGAAGGTGCAATTCGGCGGGTTGCTGGGGTCCGTTGACACAACAAATTAATTCGTAAAGTTCCTGACCTTCCTGCACAGTTCGCATACTCATACCGGCGGTGGCGACAAACGTGAAGTACTCTTCCTCGGACAAATTATCTTCTTCAGATGGCTGAAAGAACAGGACATCCAATTCCATGGGTACGTCAGCATCGATTTCGTTTTTCTGGAGGTGAATCAGGTCTACTGGTGGTCCCGACCATTGTTCATACGCGGTATGCAGCGCAGCCAGGGTAACGTTAGTCTTCGGCATCCGATTACAGATCCTTTTACAATTTATGCAACGCTTTAAGTAGCCCGCTACCACCAGTCGGGATGGCTGCCGATAGCTTCGGATGGGATGCGGTAGCGCTCCGATGCGGGACCGGAAGCAGACGACTCCGCCTCATGTTCAGGACCATGGTAGTTGTCTGGGTTTTGATTCCAGGTCAGATTATCGGCCTTACTTTGCTTATGACCAAACTGATTCCAATGCTCAGATGCGCCTAATGCGCCATGTCCTAGGATGGCAACATCCCAGCCAAAGTTTTTATGGCTTGAACCAGGACGCTTGCTATCATAACGGGCTTTTTCCTGATGATAGACTGCACTGGTCTTCTCTACAGGTTGCGGCGAGTCAGATCGCAACCCTTTGCTCAATATTATCAGACCCGTAGCCAAATGCTTCTTCGGATTTGTATAACCATATTTAGCGCGATTACCAGGACTCACTACGCGCTGTGTAGCTATAGTGTGGTCGAAGGAGTACTGCGTTTCAGGATCGAATTCATTAGAGGCTTGTTGGTACAAGATACCAGCATCTTTCCACTCAGCGATACGGCGTGAAGCAGTTGCTGTACTTGTTTGTAGTAGCTGATCCAACTCTCGGCGCGGAAACAGCCGGTGCCCAAAATGTGCCTTTGCTTTCGCCAAGTCGCCCGCAGAATCGCCACGCTTGCGCTTGGGCGAGTCCTCTTCCGGGTTGACGGCACCATGAACATGAGCGAAGGAGCCACCGTCAGTTGGGCCATCAACAACAAGCTCAAGCGCGGTCATATGGTACTTGGCCTTAATCGTGGGCAGCATCTTACGGATCTGTGCGTCGCTCAGGTCTTCTTTTTGCACGAGTTTGTCGGCTTCAGCTACACCGGCATCCAGGTCAGCCTTTTTCTGCTCTGGGGTGCGGGCATCGGCACCGGGTTGGGCGGCGTTAGGTTGCGGGGTGCCGGCGGCTTTGGGATCGGCGGGGGTGCTGCCAGGCACGGTGCCTTTGGCGGCATCTTTGCTGGGGTCGGTGCCCTTGCCCTTGCCGGTGAAGAGGCCACCGACTTTTTTCAAGCCGGCGACGGCCTTGCCGATCACCCAGTCCACGGCTTTTTCGACCGGGCGCGCACTTTGCCGATGATGCTCGCTTTAAACGATCTGCTCCAAGCCATCGGGAGTCTCGATAAACACCTGCTCACACAGCGCCGCAGCTGCCGCGAGGCTGTCCACGTCATTATCGGGGGTGAGCGTATCTTGGACCGCGAAGATAGCTGCCAACACCGGATCAAGCTGGTCTGCCGGATAGAAGCGAATACTTAACACTGGATCAGAGGTGTACGGCTGCAATTCCAACAGCAGGTAGCCCTCGGCCAAATAATAGCTAAGGCGCAAGCGAAAGGCGGCCTGCTCATATTCGGCGGTCGCTGCGGGGGTTAGGGTGATGCCTGCCGCGAACAACGCCTCCCAGCCGCGCAGATCCCAGCCCGCTTGGCGCACCTGCTCGACAAAGCGCGTGCGGGCGGCGGCTTGCTGAGGCGTTAGTTCATCTTGCAGCATTGCGTCGTTCGACTTTCCTTAGCTGAGGTTGATCTTTCCCTTATCGCGGATAATGGGGATAATGATTTCGCCTTCTTGACCCTTCATCAAATCGATATGTGGACAAACCTCTAACAATTCACCCACATGGCCTTTGTAGTTCTTGGCTGAAATAGTATCTTGAAACGAGGCCAAAGTCTCCAATACAGCCTGTAACTTATCGGCGTAATGAATAATGAGGCGTAGTTCTCTACCAGAGAAGTGCATGGTTAGATAGATAACTGACTTGCTTGCGTTGTAATAAGTGAACATATTAATTGTACCTTTAGAGTATTCCATGCTAGCTTCTTCTTCAACATCGTAGTTTTTATCAAAGAAACCATTGGTAGGTGTTCCTTGCCATCCCACCTTTTCTAAGGTTGTGATAAATAGATCGCGTTCTTGTAACTGGTGCGGGTTCATTTCATTTTTTTTCATGCTCTTCTATCTCCCACTTGATATTACATCAACTTCCTGCTTTTGCACCTTTAATCTCAGCTAAGATGCGCCGCATCTTATCGATTTTACCCTTAAGAGTGCTACGCAGCTCAGGAATTGCGGCATCATCAAGATTAATATCGTGTTCTCCACTGGCTTCCAGTATCTGGACAACATCCCATGCTTCTAGGTTGACTCCTGCATTGTTTAGGTTTTGCAGGGACACATAGCTAGGGCTGCCCTTTGGAGCACCTTTGTACGCACTAATCATTCGTATGGTCAATCCGATTGTTTTACCATGGTCTGCAGCAAACTTGCGCTTCTTGGCTAGAAATTCTTGTAATTTCGGCCCACATCCTTCACAAGGACTTCGATTTATATCTACGGAAATTTCGTAGTGGGAGTCTTGGCTATTAGGAATAGTCTCATCCAAATAATTATTTAATATCCTTAGTAAATTTTCCTCCGCATGAGTTCCTGCGAGCGACTCAAATCGACCGAGCGATGCCGTATTCACCCGAGCGTTAAGAGCGGTAGCTACACTCTTGGCTAAGTTCAAGTGATCGAGTTTGATGCCCAGTTTGGTTGTAACCATCTTGCCCACTAGCTCTGCCGGAGAGGCAACAGCGTAGACTCCAAATTCACCTACCTTATTGGTCTCTTGCACATAAAGCTTCTTCAATCCTTCCTTTTGATGTTTCTGGAAGGTACCATTTAAGGCTGACTTTACCTCTTCGGCAGTTCCAACGTTTTGAAGTTTGCCCGCAAGGTCGCTACGGACCTCCGCTTTGACATTCTTTCCATCGGGATCTTGGTTCTGCTGATCACCCTTACCTTTGTCTTGTGCCGCATCTTGGCCGGGAGCGGTGCCTTTGGCGGCATCTTTGCTGGGGTCGCTGCCCTTGCCTTTGCCTTTGCCGGTGAAGAGGCCGCCGACTTTTTTCAAGCCGGCGACGGCTTTGCCGATCACCCAGTCCACGGCCTTTTCGACCGGGGCGCGCACTTTGCCGATGATGCTCTTGATCTTCTCGCTGATGCCGCCCAGGCCGAGCAGGTTGGCGAGGAAGCTGATCGCCACGGGCAGGGCGGCGCTGAGGGCACCTTCGATGGCCGCCGCCGCGCCGCCGACGCTGCCACTGGCGATAGCGGAGACCGAGTTGAGGACGGCGTTGACCAGGGCCATGATCTGGCTGCCACGCTCGATAAAGAACATGATCACGTCGTAGATCGCTTTGCAGGCTTTGATGAACGCGCCGGCGGGGTTGAACAGGCTGACCAGCCAAGTGATGCCGGCCACGACGATGCGCTCGATGACGAAGTTTTTGATACCTTCGATCACCGTGTCTTTCAGGTCGCCGATCTTGTCCTTAATAAACCGCCACAACCCGGCTGGGCCTTCGCTCGCCAGCACCTTGAAGATGTCCACCGACTTTTCCATGTTGCGGACGGTTGGTTCACCGACGGCTTTGACGGCGCGGCCGCGGATGTTGGCGTAGGTCAGGCCCACAACCTGCATGACGAGGCTGAGGATGCCTTTGAGGTCGAAGCTGGCCGGCAGTTCAATACCCGCATCGCCCAGCGCGCCGAAGAGCCAGCCCAGCAGCCCCTTTTGCAGGTGCGCGCCGATGTTGGACATGAAGTTACCCAAGCCCTGCTTGACGGCGGCGACCAGATTGCCCAGGAACTTGATGGGGTCGGCGATAATGGCTTCGATGGCCCCGGCGGCGCGCGCCAGCACGCCCATCAGCAGATTTTTGAGTTCGAGGATCGTCTTGATCACGCCGGTAATCGCATCTTTGGCGCGGTCGTACAGCCCCTTGTTCGCCTCTTTCATCGCGTCAATGCGCGTGTTGAGCGTGTCAAGGCTGGACTTGTACTTGTCGGCCAGCGAGTCGATCAGTTGGCTTTGCTTTTCGTTGACCCCGCTTTCGAGTTCCTCAAACTGGCTCTGGATGTCTTTGGCGGCTTCCACGCCCACTTTTTGCAGCGCCGGGTCCAACCCCTTGACGTAATCTTGGATCTGCTTTTTGCCGGTTTCGATGCGGGCCAACGCCTCGTTCATGCCCTTCTCGACCACATCGGCCACGCGGTTCAGCACGCCGCGCATCTCGGTCTCGAAGTTGCGCTTGCCTTCGTCGTAGAAAGCGTTGACCTCGGCGGGCGGGCCAAACAGCTTGTCTTTGCCCCATTTGAGCGCGCCTACGACGGGGGTGCTATAGCGGTCATTGTAATAGGCATCGAAGCGCGTCTTCATCGTGTTCTCGAAGTTCTGCATCGCGCCGTTCACGCCGCCATCGAACGCCGAGTTCACATCCGTATCCAGCTTGGTTAGGCGGGCTTCCACATCGGTTTTGGTCTTGCCGTAGATGCCCTGAATGTCGGTCGCCACTTTGGCGCGTGCCGCTTCGTCTTTCTGCTTGGCGGTGCCCTGCTTGCCGCCCACGCCGCCCAGCGCATGACCGCGCACCCCGTGCATCTCGCTGATGCCGGTGCCGGCTTCCTTCTGCGCCTGAGTCTGCGCCTGGGTCAAGATGCCCTTTTCGCCCTGACGATAGGCGGACGGGGCGGTTTGCGCGTCGGTCTGCGCCTCTTTCTTGTCCTTCAGTGCCCCGGTGAAGGTGCCTTCGTTCGATTTCTGCAACTGCTCTGCGGTGACATGGGACTCGGTCAGTTGCGAATCGAGCGCCTTGCTGTTGGCATCGAGCGGGCCACGCACTTCGCAATCGCCCTTCTCTTTGGGCGCGGCATCGGCTCCCTGCGGCGCGGCGGGCGCGGGACCGGCATTCGTCGTGGGCAGCGGGGTGACGGATTTGGGCGCGATGCCGCCGGTATCGGGCGCTTTTTTCACCTCGTCAGCCACCGGCCCTTGCGCCTGGTGCTTGCTTTCGCCGACTTTGCCGGTCAGGTCGCCTTTCATCGCGCCCAGCTTGCCGCTGCCCTTGAAGTTTTGCGCGTCTTCCAGCGTCTTGGGGGCGGCGCTGTTGATCTTGCCCAACAGCGCGGTCATGAAGCCTTCGCGGTCGAAGCGACCCGGCTTTTGCGCGGCCATCTTGTCGGTCTGGCGGGCTTCGGCGCGGCTAGGCACTTCGTTGGGCGGGCTTTGCGCGGCGGCCTGCGCTTCGTCGGCTTTGCTCTTGGCGGGCAGGTGGGCCTTTTCGCCGGTGGCGGTGGTCTTGACCTTCGTGGTCACGGCCTGGAACTTGGGGTCAGCTGCGGCACTCTGCGGGGCCGCGACACACGCGCCACCTCCGCCGCCCCCATCGGCCAGCTTGCGTTGGATGACCCATTTGCGCTGCACGGCCGCCGACGCGCCGGCACTCGGCGGACGGTTGCCGGGCGGGCGCAACGGCTGACTGACGGCGCGGTTCAGGGAGGCGGGGCTGCCGGCGGTGTCCATGCGTTGCAGCAAGCGTTGCACGGCGCGGTTGCCTTGCGTGCGCTGGGCCTGGCGCATCAGCGCGACGCGCACCGGGCCGTTGCCGCGCCCGGCCAAGCGCGGGTCGGTCAGGGAGAGGCCGCCACGCTGGGGTAAGACGGGAGCGACTGCCCCACGGTCGGCTTGGCGCGTTGCCGACTGATCGGTACGCTGCACGGCCCGTGTGAGTACTTGCTGGGGTTTGTGCTCTTCCGCCATAGTGAAGCTACCTCATCCACCGACGACACTCACGGACTCTAGCCGGGCTTATTATAGCACACCCCGCCGCCAAAGGCAATAGGTTAGCGCCGCAGATCGGCCCAGCCAAAGGCCGCAATATCGCGCAGCCAGCGCAGCAGACCACGCGGGCCGAGGGCACGCCAAGTGAGCAGGAAGACTTGAGGATAGAAGCGGGCGGTCGTGAGCAGGATACGCAGATAGTCGCGAAAAGTGTGGCGGTCTTGCAGGAAGCGGCAGGTGGGGCCGGGGCCGACGCGCTGGAGGGCGCGGCAAAAGGCGTTCATCAGGCGATTGACGGCGGCGGGATCAGCGCCCGGCCAGGGTTGCAACAGGCGGGCGAAGGCCCAGGTGGGGCGCAGGTTGGGCTGATAGGGGCCCAGCAGACGCAAATTGCGCGCCTCCAGGCGGTCGGCACGCAGAGCTGCGTCAAGCCGGCGCGAGACGTGGGCCAAATGGCGCGTATTGGAGCCAAAGCCGCAGAAGGTGAGCGGTGATTGGCCCGCCGCCGCATCGCCCAGGCAGATCAGGCCGCGGGCGGCGGTCACGCCCTGCCGGCCATGTCGCGCCGGGATGTAGCCATAGACCGGGCGCAGATGGACGAAATCGGCCCTGAACGGGCGATAGGTCGGCAGCAGCGTGAAATACTGCTCATACAGATCGAGCAGCGATTGGCGCGGCGCGGTGGCCGGTCCCGCCAGATCATAGTAGAACAGGTAAACCGTCGTCTCGCCCGCGTGGCCGGGGAAGCCCTCCCAGATCAGTTGCCGCCCCCCTTGGGTGCCGGCCACTGTCACCAAAATATCGCCCACATCCGGCGGCGCATCCAGGCCGCGCACCACCGTGCCGACCGTGGGACACACGCCATCGAACGGCTGCCCGCCGTTGAGCGCCAAGGCGATGGGCGAAATGGACCCCATCATGTCGATCACGAGGCGGGCGGCGTAGTGTTCCGGCTCGCCGCTCAGATCGGTCAGTTCCACCACGCTGCGGACCGCTCCCTCAGCAGCGGTTTGTAGGCGCACGAAGCGGCGGCCTTCGAGGATCGTGCCGCCTGCCGCCAGGAAGCGGTCGCGCACGCCGGTGAGCAGGGCTTGCGCGTCCAGCGCGGTGTCGAGGATGCCGCGCAGGTGCAGGGGCGTGGCGGGCGCGCCGGTGCCGGCTGCGTCGAAGGCCAGCGTGCCGTAGCGATAGGTGCCGGCCACGCAGCGGTCTAGCTCGGCCCAACTGAACAGTCCATCCGCCACCGGCACGGCCAGTTCGCGGCGCGAGATGTTCCACTCGCGGTGCGCTGCGCCGACGGCATCGCGGTCGAACACCAACACGCGCCAGCCGAAGCGGGCCAACGCCAACCCCGCCAGTAACCCCAGTCCACCCCCAGCCACGATCACATCATACTGGTCAGCGGCCGCCACCGCCGGCAGGGGACCACGCACCCGCCGCAGCACATCGG
>JALYUO010000332.1 GCA_030853735.1 Chloroflexota bacterium | reverse complement strand
CCCTGCCCCGACTCCCAGCCCGCGTAGGCGGGCTTCGTAGCGGTAGCGGCGAGTTTCAGTCGCCCCGGCCCCAGCCCCACTGCCGCCAATTTAGCTGCAATTGCCCTGTGAGCGGGCGGCGGATGTTTGCTAAAGCCGGCCCGCAGAGGTTATAATGGGGTCTATGCCAATACCACCGTTGTCGCAGCCCGCACAGCCGCGCACCCGCGCCGATCCCGTTGCAGTACCCCCGCCCTTAGTCAGCATCGGTCTGCCGGTGTACAATGGGGACCGCTATCTGCGGCTCGCATTAGACTCGCTGCTGGGGCAAGATTACCCATACCTGGAACTGATCCTCGCGGATAATGCCTCGACTGACGGCACGGCCGCCATCTGCCGGGAGTATGCCGCCCGTGATGCGCGGATACGCTACTATCGCCAAGCCGGCAACATCGGCGCAGTGGCGAACTTCAAGCGCGTCGCCCAGTTGGCGCAAGGTACGTATTTTATGTGGGCGGCGTTCGATGACCTGCGTAGTCCAACCTATGTCAGTGCCACGGTCGCTGCACTAGAAGCCGATCCCCGCGCCGTACTTTGTTGTACCGGGTTGCGCCTGATTGATGAAGCGGGCCAGGAGGTGGACGAAGCGACGTGGACACACGGCATTCGCCCCTTGGGCCATACGCCCTGGCAACGCATCCGTGCCGTGGCCCAAGCCGGCTATTGGTATGATTTTTACGGCCTGATTCGGCGACGGGCGCTGCGGCAAACACGCGGGCCGCTGCCGGTCTGGGGCTACGATGTGGTGCTGCTGCTAGAACTATGCCTGCGCGGGCGGGTGGCTTACGTTCCGCAAAAGCTATTTGCGTATCGCGTGTTCCCGCACAAAACACCCGCCGAAGTGACGCATAGCTTGGAGGCCGCGCAGGCCACGACCGCTGTGCCGGTCAGTTGGGGCAGCATGATTCTGGAAATGATCCGCGGCATTTGGCTGGCCCCCTTGCCGGTGCCAAGCAAATTACAGCTGACTCCGCGCTTTGTCTGGGAGTTTTGTGGGCGTAATGGGGTGGTCAGCACCTTTATCTATATGGAAGGCACCGCCGGCGTGCGCCGTGCCCTGGCTCAACACGCCTATCGCCGCAGCCTGGGCTTGCTCATGATTGCCGCGCTGGGGAGCAGCCAGCATTTACGGCGACGAATAGTAACGAAACTCCGCAAGGAATTACGCAGCCGATGAAGGTGATCTACGATATCTCCACGCTCGGCCTCAGCTATCAAAGTACCCACGGGCAGGCAGGGGTGTTCCGCACTGCCCAGACGCTGGCCTACCGGCTGGCGGCAACACCCGACTGCGAGCTGACGTTCAGCGCGAGCGAAAGCCTACCGGCGCTGCACGCCGCGTTAGCCTACTTGGCCCATACCCCAGCCCTGCAAGCGATTCCCTTGCCCCACCCCTATCACGAACTGCCGATCCGGGCGATCCTCGACTCGCCGGCGCAGCGACACCTCAACCGCACGGTGCATGAGTTGAGCCGGCGGATCGTTGCGGCGCAGGGGGTACGCCGGTGGGCACTGAAGATGTTGCGCCGCGGGCCGATGCAGACGCAATGGCTGTTGGAAAAGCGCTACCCGCCTATCGAACCCCGCAGCTTGGCGGCGGCTGACATCTTCCATTCGCCCATGTATGCGATCCCCGCGCAAGCCCAAGCCCAGCCACGGCTCTGCACCTTTCTGACGGTCTATGATTTGATCCCCATTTTGCAGCCGCAGTTCTTTAGCTATAGCGCCGGCCACGACAGGCGCTTTCGGGCCATTATGCAAAGTCTGCTGCCCGACGGGTGGGCACTCTGTATTTCGGAAGCGACCAAGGCCGACCTGTGCAATTACCTGCCCATCGCGCCGGAACGGGTCCAAGTGACCTACCTGGCCGCCGACCCCGATCTGTTCTATCCCTGTACCGACCCAGCTGCGATCCAGGCCACGCGCCGCAAGTACGGTATCCCAGAGGGGGCGTATATTTTGAGTGTCAACACGCTGGAGCCACGCAAAAACATCGCGCAGGCACTACACGCCTTTGCGCGCTTGGTCCACGAGCAGCACCTGACTGACCTCTCCTTTGTCTTGGTAGGAGCCAAAGGCTGGCAGTACGATACGATCTTCGACACCATCACCGCCGCCGGCACGCGGGGGTTGCAGGATCGCATCATTGTGACCGGCTATGTCGAAGACGACGATTTAGCGCCGCTCTACAGTGGGGCGACCGCGTTTGTCTATCCCTCGTTCTACGAAGGTTTCGGCTTGCCGCCCCTCGAAGCCATGCAGTGCGGCGTGCCCGTTATTAGCTCTAACACCTCGTCGCTGCCTGAAGTCGTCGGCGACGCGGGTATCCTCGTGGACCCCCATGATGGGGACGCGCTCTGCCAAGCACTGTGGACGCTCTACCGCGATCCGGCGCAACGGGCAACGCTGGCCGCCGCCGGGCTGGCCCGCGCCCAGCGGTTCTCCTGGGCGCAGACAGTGGCCCAGACGTTGGCGGCTTACCAGACGGCACTGGATGCTCGTTGAGGCCGGGGCTGCGTATGCGTTGGCCGACCATTGAAGCCGGCAAGTTTGACAAACGCCCGCGCTTTCGGGCATAATCGCCTGTTCGACACCACACGCAGGGAGCAAGCATGAACACCGCTCGACAATTATGGCGTATGATTCCCGCCGGCGCGGCCAAAGATCGCGTGCGCGTTTTTATCCATAACCGGCGCAGTGGCCGCGCTGGGCGCTATTATCGCTTGGCCGCCGGCTACGGCATTCAGATCGATGATATACGCTTCCGCACCAGCGACCCCCCGTTCGGCGCGATCCCGGCGATCCGCGATTTTCAGGCCGAGTACGAGGTCCAGCCGGGCGACGGGGTGCTGGATGCCGGCGCGTTTCACGGCTGGGAGGCGCTGTTTTTCGCCCGCCGGGTGGGGCCGCAAGGCGGGGTGATTGCCGTGGAGCCGGACCCGGCCAATTGCGCCGTGCTGGAACAGAATCTGCGAATCAACCGGGCGACCGGCCGGGTGCGCGTGGTGCAAAAGGGTTTGTGGAGCAGCGTGGGCAGCGTGCGCTTTCACCAGCAGGGCAATCTCGCGTCGTCGGCGTTCTGGACGGGGCCGCAAAGCACGCCGGTCGAACTCGCCACCACGACGATAGATGCGCTGCTGGCCGAGTCGCCTTTGGCACGGCTAGATTTTGTGAAAATGAACATCGAAGGAGCGGAAATCGCAGCATTGCAGGGCGCGGACGCGACGATCCGGCGCTATCACCCGCAGTTCGCCATTGCGACGGACCACACGGTAGACGGGCAAACGACCTCTGGGCGCGTGGAAGCGATTTTGCGCGACTATGGCTACCGCGTGGCGACCCGCCGGGTGGCGCACGGCGCGATCATCACCTACACCATCCCCGGAGCCGGTCCATGATCCCCCTCGTTCCCGCCCCGTCCCAGCGCTACCGCCGGTTCGGCGGCCTCCTGGCTCTGCTGATCTTGGCAATCGCGGGCTGGGGCAGGCCGTCGCCCACCGCGATCCAGGCCGCGCCGCATGACCCGCCCCCGCCGCAGCCAAGCGGCCTAACGGCCTTGCAGCGCAGTGGGCAGACCTTTCTGACCTGGCAAGAGGTGGGCACGGTCACGGGCGAACTCTATCACATCTACCGGTCCGCTGCCCCCATCACCGCCGCCAACATCGGCGCGGCGCGACAACTGACCGCGCAATGGGGACCGTTGCCCGAAGGCAGCAGCATCTTCTGGAGCGAGCGTGCCCACCCCAGCGGCCCACAGTTGC
The DNA here is from genome assembly GCA_030853735.1 of Chloroflexota bacterium. Taxonomy (GTDB): domain Bacteria; phylum Chloroflexota; class Chloroflexia; order QHBQ01; family JAICKM01; genus JAICKM01. Next base: position 581 of record JALYUO010000332.1, on the reverse strand, counting down.
TCAACTATGTGATCGCTGACTTAGCCGCGCCCCTGACCGATACGACCGGCCTGTTTGTCTGGACCGGCAAAGAGCGCGGCGCGTTCTACTACGCCGTGACGACGGTGCGGAACGGCGTGGAGAATCAGACCGATTTCAGCGCGGCCAACAGCCTGAGCAGCCCGGTCGCGGAAACACCCGCCGACCCGCAACCGGTGCGCGCGCTGCAGTCCAGCGACGGCCTGAGCGCCATCTATACGCAGTTTCTGGACTACGAAATCTATAACCCCACGCTCAACCTAGTGACCGCCGACCGGCCCGGCCACGATGCCGCTGCCGGGCAGCCCCAATATGCCTATAACTATAGCCTATTCCTGCCGCAACCGAGCGCCTGCGGCGGGGTGCCGACAGCTACGCTGCCGTTGGTGCTGTATCTCCACGGCTACGGCGGGCGCTATATTAACACCCTCCCCGCGATCAACAACGGCTTTTGTGCGGTCGTGGTGTACGGTGATGACCCGGCGCGCACTTGGTATTTCGGGCACTCAGCGACCTATGACTACCGGCGCGGCGGGATACCGAACACGGGGCCACTGGTGAAC
>JALYUO010000326.1 GCA_030853735.1 Chloroflexota bacterium | reverse complement strand
CCCTGCCCCTGTGTGCCCCAATAAACCAGCTACCCGTATGAAACCGACCGGCCACCAGAGTTCCCCCTGGTGGCCTGCGTCCTATGTCACGTTTCACGTTTCACGTCTATGCGTCATGCTGCCCGTCGTTATTCCGCATTCCGCATTCCGCATTACGCCGTCCGGGCCCGCCCGCCGGCTTCCGCCGCGCGACCCCGCCCGCCGAACCAGTTGCGCCATTCCTTGTTCTCCCACACCACCAGCAACAAGCTGGCGTTGAAAATCGAGGAGTACGTCCCGGAGATGATGCCGACCAGCAGGGCCAGCACAAAGTTGCGGATGGACGAGCCGCCGAACAGGAACAACGCGAACAGCGTGAAGATGACCGTCAGCGAGGTGTTGACCGACCGCGTGAGCGTCTGCACCAAGCTGTAGTTGACCACCTTATCGAAGGTGTCAAAGCGCCGCTTAAGAATATTTTCGCGAATCCGGTCAAAGACCACAATCGTGTCGTGGACCGAGAAGCCGATCACCGTCAGCATGGCGGTGATAAACAGCGCGTCCACGTTAATGGTCGGCACGAAGCGGCCTAAGATCGAGAAGATACCCAGCACCACAAACACATCATGCAGCAGGGCGGCAATAGCGCACACTGCATAGCGCAACGGGTTGGGCACGCGGCGGAAGGCATACCATAAGTAGGCCAAGATGCCCAGCGAAGCGAGGGCCACCGCGCCCACCGCACGTCCCGCCACTTCGCTACCCACCGTCGGCCCCACCGTATCAAACGCGACTTCGGTGCCGGATTCAAGCAGCGTCGTCGTCGTCGTCGTGCCGGCTGCGCCCGTACTGCTGCCGGCGGTGCCGCTCAGGGTGCCGGTGGTACTCACCGTCCCCGTGCCGGTCAGCGTGCCCGTCGTCGTCACGCCGACCGACGGCGCAATGGTCGTGGTCTTCTTGGTGCCGGCGACAATATTATTATCCACCAGCAACCCCACCAATTTCTCTTTTTCTTCCGGCGAAATATTCGGCATCCGCATGATCAGGGTGGGCGTATGCACCGTGCCGACAATCAGTTCGGCGTTTTGCACCGCAGGATCTTTGATGCCGGCCCCCGTCAGCAAGCGGCTCACCGCATTCGTATCGGCGGGCGTGGCTCCTTTGGGCACCACTTCCCAGATCGTGCCGCCGGTGAAGTCAATCCCGACATTCAGGTGCGGCGGAATGAACAGCGAAATCAGCCCCGGAATAATGATAATCAGCGACACCAGGAAGTACAGGTATCGTTTGCCTACAATGTCAATCATGCGACGCGACGCTCCTCTATGCCTAGCTAATCACGGTCAGCCGACCGCTTCGACAAATCCAAGCCCGCAGGCCATTCCTACCCGGCACAGCACCACTGCCACACCGGGTAGCGCACATTGTCTAGACGACCGGTTGTGTGCCACTGCCGCTGGGCGGCGGCGCGGCCGGCTTCGGCGCATCAATGCCAAACCACCAGCGGCTCGGCGTGCGGTTGCCGCTCACGACGAGGCGCAGCAGCGTGCGGCTGATGGTGATCGCGGTGAACAGCGAGACGGCCACCGAAATGAACAGCGTCAGCGCGAAGCCTTTAATCACGGTGGCCCCGCCGACGAAGCTGCCGAACCAGTACAGGATTAGCGTGATGATCAGCGTTGTGGCATTGGAGTCGCGGATCGACGGCCAAGCGTGGTCGAAGCCCGCCTCTACCGCCGCGCCGACCGTTTTGCCGCTGCGTAATTCTTCCCTGATACGGGCGAAAATCAGCACATTCGCATCTACGGCCATACCAATCGAGAGGATGAAGCCCGCGATACCAGCCAGCGTCAGCGTCACCGGGATGAAGCGGAAGATGGCGAAGGTGATTAGGGCGAAGATGAGCAGCGCAATGTCGGCCAACAGGCCCGGCAGGCGATAGAACAGCAACATAAACAGCATGACGATGCTCAGGCCGACAATACCGGCCACCACACTGCGCTGCACGCCTTCGGAACCCAGCGTCGCGCCCACGGTGCGTTGCTGCACCACATCCAGCGTGACCGGCAGCGCACCATAGCGCAACTGGATCGCCAGCTTCTGCGCTTCCGACATCGAGTTCGTGGTGATCTGACCACTACCGTTCGGAATCACACTGGCAATATAGGGACTGGAAATAACTTTCTTATCCAAGACAATGGGCATATAAGTAAAAACATTGCCCACCGGCACGCTACGCTGCGTAAACTCTTGCAGCTTGCGCGGCCCATCGCCTTTCAACGTGAAACTGACGATAGGCTTGCCGCTTTGCGAATCTATCGTCGCAGCCGCTTTCGTGCCGTCCACATCTGAGCCGTTGATAACCACTTTATAGACCTTACCGTTACCGTAGCTGGTGAGTCCGGCAGTGGGACTAACTGTGGCGGTGCTGGTGATGGCCTGGGTGCCGGTGAGCGTCTGGGTACCCGTGATGGGAACTGTGGAGGTGGGAGTCACGCCATTAGCCCGTCCGAGCTGGTCGGGACTGGGCGGGCCGGCCTCCGTTGTCACCAACGATCCTTCTGGGATCGACTCGTTACCTGCGTCGATCCATTCCAGGTAGCCAGTTTCGCGCAATGTCTTCAGCACTTCGTCGGGGTTTTGCACACCCGGCAGTTCGACGATGATGCGGTCGTTACCTTGCACCTGCACCAGCGGCTCAGACACCCCCGACCCGGCAGCGCGGCTTTCGATCACGTCACGCGCTGCTTGCAAGTTACTGGCTAATACCGTCTTATCGGTGGTGTTGGGACCAGGGCGCACCTGTAGCACTACCTGTGACCCCCCTTGCAGGTCCAGACCCAGCTTGACCGGGAACGCTTTATCAATGCCGATCCAGTTTAGGTCGGCATTCGGCCAGAGATTAATGCCGCCCGCTATGAGGACGAGTAGGATGATGGCTGCGACCATGGCCGCAAGGTTTTGACGCACCTGGGGACTCCTCTCCCTTATATCCGTAATGGTTCCGTACCCCGCCGCCCGCTTTCGCCCACCGCGCACAGGGTTGCTGAGGACTATCTCTATTTATAGAGACGTTTGACGACGGCAGATTCATACACGCTAGTTCGCAATTATAAGGGACGGACCCGCCGAGTGTCAACCTTGACACCCGCCGCCGTGCGGTTCTATAATGCAGCCGCGCCCGCCGACCTCACCCCCAACCCCTCCCCTACGAAGGGAGGGGAGCGCGACGGGATTTTCTTTTCCCCTATGTCGAAAAGGGGAATGTAGGTAACGTCATCTCCCCTCTCTTCGTAGGAGAGGGGGTCGGGGGTGAGGTCCGCGTGCCGTACCGCATTTTGATGATCGCGCCCACCTCGTTTTTCGCCGACTACGGCGGGCATATCCGCATCCTCGAAGAGATCCGTGGCCTCCAGGCGCGCGGCCATCGCGTCACCGTCTGCACCTACCACACCGGCAACAATGTGCCCGGCATCCGCATCCGCCGCAGCCTCAACGTGCCCTGGCGGCGCGGCGTGCAGGTCGGCTCCACCCGCCACAAACTCTATTTCGATGCCATGCTGGCCGCGACCGTGCTGCGCGCCGCGCTCCAGACGCGCCCGCAAATCGTCCACGCCCATATGCACGAAGGCGCGCTGCTGGGCTACCCCGTGCGCCAATTGGCCGGCGTGCCGCTCGTGTTCGACTACCAGGGCAGCCTGACCGGCGAGATGGTGGACCATCGCTTCCTCGACCGGGCCGGACCGCTCTACCGCCCCATGCGCCGGCTCGAAAGCCGCATCAACCGCCTGGCCGACGCAGTGCTGACCTCATCGTACAACGCGGCGGGGGTACTGCGCGAGGCGTTTGCCTACCCAGCAGAGCGCATCTTTCCGGTCATTGATGCGGTCAACACGGCCACCTTCCAGCCCAGCCCGGCCACATTGGCCCGCAGCGCCGCCCACCGCCGCGAACTCGGCATTCCGCCCGACGTGCCCGTAGTCGTCTATCTCGGCCTGCTCGCGCCCTACCAGGGCACCGACCTGCTGATCGAGGCCAGCCGCCGCGTGCTGGCCGCGCTACCCGAAACGCGCTTTGTCATCATGGGCTTCCCCGGTGTAGACAGCTACCGCGCCCTGGCCGACTCATTCGGCGTGAGTGGGCGCGTCGTCTTGCCGGGCCGCATCCCCTTTGCCGAAGCGCCTGATTGGTTGGGCATGGGCCAAGTCGCCGTGGCCCCCAAGCTGTCGCTGACTGAGGGCGCGGGCAAAATCCCGCTCTACATGGCGATGGGCCTGCCTACGGTGGCGTTCGACACTCCAGTGAGCCGCGAGTTCCTCGGCCCGCTCGGCCTCTATGCCGAACGCGGCAGCGCGGAGTCATTGGCCGCCTGCCTGCTGCACGCCCTGCGTGACCCGGTCGCATCCGCCGATCAGGGCCGCCGCTTGCGCGCCGTCGCCCTGCGCGACCGCTCTTGGGAGGCCGCCGTGGACCAGATCGAGGCCGTCTACGCCCAGGCCCGCGTCTGGCGACGCGCCACCCCCGTAAGTGTGCAATCTGGAGGCTAAGAGGATGCAACCAAAAAGAAGCCTATGCGATCCAATAATTTCACCACAAAGACACAAAGGACACAAAGATTTTATAACGTTCTTTGTGTCCTTTGTGTCTTTGTGGTGAAATTATAGCGCGACCTGGGCAACCAGTGCCGCCCCGGCCCCCACACGCGGGAGCGTCTGCTGCGTGCCCGTTTTGAGCTGCTTGACCAGCACCTCGCCACGCGCCAGTTCGTCGGGCGCGACGATCACCGCCAACGGGATGCCCAGGCGGTCGGCATACTGCAACTGCTTGCCCAGCTTATCGGTCGGCGTGAGCGTGATCTCGGCGGGCAGCCCGGCGGCGCGGATCTCGGCCAGCAGGTGCAACGCGGGCAGCAGCTGCTCCGGCCCAAACACCGCCACAAACACCTGGCTCACACTGGCCTCCGCGCGCTCAGGGTCCAGGCTGTCCATCACATCAATGATCCGCTCCAGGCCCAGCGAGCAGCCGGTCGTCGGCAGGTCGCGCCCGCTAAACATCCCCACCAGCTTGTCATAGCGCCCGCCGCTGCCCAGCGACCCCACCTTCGGCTCCTGCACCTGGATCTCCCAGATCGGCCCGGTATAGTAGTCCAGGCCACGCGCCAACGTCGGGTCCACGCGCACGCGGGCAGCGGCGGGGGTCAGCGCGCCCAGGTATTCGACGATCTCGCGCAGTTCGCGCACGCCGTCCTGCGCCGTCGGATCGTCGGCCAACCGGCTTTCGAGCCGCGCCAGGATCGCCAGATTGCCGTCACCCGCGCCTTCGGTCGCTAGGTCCAGCGCCCGCCGCGCCGCGTCGCCCGGCACGCCATAACGTTCCATCTCGGCCAGCACGCCCGCCGGCCCGATCTTCGCCAGCTTATCAATCGCCCGGTGGATCGACCCCGCCTGCTCCGCCGGCACCCCGGCATAGCGCGCCACCGCCGTCAACAGCTTGCGGTTGTAGAGCAGAATCTCATAGCCGGGGAAGCCGAACGCCTCCATCGCCTCCACCAGAATCGACACCACCTCGGCATCGGCCAACGTGCCCGCCGCGCCGACAATATCCGCGTCGCACTGGTAGAACTCGCGATAGCGCCCGCGCTGCGGCTTCTCGGCCCGCCAGACCGGGGCAATGTGATAGCGCTTGAACGGAAACACCATCTGCCCGTGATACATCCCCACCAGCCGCGCCAACGGCACCGTCAGGTCATAGCGCAAGCCCACCGCCCGCCCGCCCGCATCTTGGAAGCTATAGAGCAGGCGCTCTTCCTCGCCGTACTTGCCGGTCAACGTCTCCAGATACTCCAGCGCCGGCGTATCCAGCGGCGCAAAGCCGTGCCGCTCAAAAATCACCCGCACCGTCTCGATCACGCGCCGCCGCAGGATCATCTGCGCGGGCAAAAAGTCGCGGAAGCCTTTGAGCAATTGCGGTTTAATTGTCTCGTTCGCCATAGGTGCCCCAGTCGTCAGTCGCCGGTCATCGGTCGTCGGTCGTCAGTCGTCGGATTGTAGTGGCGCAGTGCATTGTGCGCCTGTGGCGGCATTATAGCACAGGCCCAGCGCGGCGGACAATACAACGGAAGGGGGAACCGCCGCTCCGTCGCTGGGCCGAAAGCAGGCGCGGCGATGCGGTGCAGAACCGCCGTCGGACTACCCTCTTAACACCCTATGGCTCTTGCAAAGTCCTACCATCGTGCATCGTTCAGGGTAAGGGTGACTGGTTTCTCCCTGCCCCCTCCGCCTACCGTTGGACCTACCGTGCCGGCCGGCGCGCTTTCCCGCGCCGTTGAACAGCATTACGCCAAGCGGCAGCGCGGGGTCCGCCCGCCCACAATGGTCAGTAGTAGGACTTTGCAAGAGCCCTAAACATCGTTCCGCATTCCGCAATCGGGCAAACAGAAACCCCCCGCCGGCCCAGGCGAGGGGTTCTGCGCTTCAGGAAGGAGTTCTCATGCGTTCTTCATCCGTCTCATCACTCTCACCTATTACGACGCATGAGCGGGCGGGAATATTACAGGCTCATTGCCGCGATTTTTGCGATCTAGGGAATGCGGCAAAAATAGTCATCCCGTACTTGAACCCCAGCTTCGTGATCCTGCGTTGATCAATAACTCTGCGCGGTTCCCTAAAGAATAGGCGGAACCGCGCGTACTAACCGTCACCTTTCTTAAATCGCTTCGCGTTTCTTCGCGGCCCTGCGCGGATCAATCCGTCGTTCTTCGTGATCCTGCGTGTCCTGCTAGGTCGAGAGCAGCGCGGTGGCGGCGGAGCCAGGGGGGTCGCGCAGAATAACCGATCACCGGCTGAACAGTTACACCCCCATGACCAAGCCCTCATTGGGGCGCAGATCAAGCGCGGCGAGATCGAGAGCGCCTACGCGATCCCCATAGGTCGAGAGCAGCGCGGTGGCGGCGGAGCCGGGCAAGGCCAAGCGGCGTAGATCGGGGCCGAGGTTCAGCACGATCAGCAGCGACTGGTCGCCCGCCGTGCGGCGATAGGCGAACACGGCGGGATCGCCGCTGGGGACGCTGCGATAGCTGCCGACGGCCAGGGCGGGTTGGGCGCGGCGCAAGGCCAGCAGCGCCCGCTGAAACGCTAACATCGAATGGGGGTCGGCTTCTTGGGCCGCGACATTGACCGTGGCGGAGTCGGCGGCGACCGGCAACCAGGGCGGTCCAGTCGAGAACCCGGCATAGGGCGTGGCATCCCACTGCATGGGCGTGCGCTCCGGGTCGCGGCCCAAGCCCAGCCCCGGCACATTGCGCTCCCAGGGGTCTTGCACCCAGGCGGGCGGAATCGGCACATCGGTCATGCCGAGTTCGTCGCCATAGTAGAGCGTCGGCGTGCCGCGCAGGGTCAGCAGCAGCATGGCGGCGACGCGCGCCTGGTCCAACCCCACGCGGCCGGCGACGCGGTGGCGGTCATGGTTGCCCAGCACCCAGTTGGGCCAGCCGCCCGCCGGCAAGGCCGCTTCGTAGGCATCCACCGCCGCCTGGATTGTCGCCGCCTGCCATTCCAGCGTGATCAGCTGGAAGTTGAACGGCAAATGCACCTCGTCCAGGTTCGGACCGTAGTAGACCATCAACTCGTCGTTGGGCAGGTAGATTTCACCGATCAGCACCCGGTCGCCGGGGTAGCTATCCAGCAGTTGCCGCATCCGCATGATGATGGCGTGCGCGTCGGGGCGGTTGCGCGAATAGATTTGCCGTTGCGCCCGGTAGGGGTCCATGCCGGGCTGCCATGCCGGGTTCGGCGGGTTGTCGCGCCATTCCGCATCTTTGAGCAGGCCGTGCAGCACATCCACGCGGAAGCCGTCTACGCCGCGATCCAGCCAGAAGCGCATCACGTCGAACAGCGCGGCTTCGACTTCAGGATTGCGCCAGTTCAGGTCAGGCTGCTCGGTCACGAACGAATGGAGGTAGTATTGACCGGTGGGCGCATCCCATGCCCAGGCACTGCCGCCGAAGTTACTCAGCCAGTTGTTGGGCGGGCCGCCGTCGGGCGCGGCATCACGCCACAGATACCAGTCGCGCTTGGGGTTATCCCATGCGGTGCGTGACTCTTGGAACCACGGGTGCTGATCGGAGGTATGATCGGGCACCAGGTCAAGGATGACGCGCAACCCACGCGCATGGGCCGCGCGCACCAGGGCATCAAAGTCGGCCAATGTGCCGAACAGCGGGTCCACATCCACATAGTCCGCCACATCGTAGCCGAAATCGGCCATCGGCGAGGGGTAGAAGGGCGAGATCCAGATCGCGTCAATGCCGAGTTGTTGCAGATAATCGAGCCGGGCGGTGATGCCGGGCAGGTCGCCGATGCCGTCGCCGTTGCTGTCCTGGAAGCTGCGCGGATAAATCTGATAGACCACGCCGCGCTGCCACCAACGGGGTTCTTCTGTCATGGGACTGCCTCCTGATCCTGATGGGTGTAGTATGCCGGTCCGCCGCCTCCTCACCCCACGTCATCGGCAGCGTTACTTACAGTTCATGTTTCTGGTATAATCAGGCAGGGCGCGCCGGGCGGCTTAGGCGAGATACATCACATCCAAGTACGCGCGGTTGATGATCATGACCTCGTGTTGGCGCGGCGGCAGATCAGGATGGGCCACCAGGTACACGGTCGCCTGGGTCAGGGGCAGAAAGGTCTCCTTGCCGGTTTCCAAGACATCGAGCAGGGTGCTGCCGGGGCGCATATGCAGGTGGGCGTGGAACACGAAGCCGCCCAGGAAGCCGTAGCACGCAACAGGCCGCTTTTGCACCCCCGCGAACTCCAGCGTGGGCGCACGGGCTTGCGCGGGGTCGGTGAAAGTGGCGGTATAGTAGATACCCATGCGGCGAATGAGCGTGGTATTGCTGTGCGGCCCGCTCACCTGGGCCGGATGGGCCAACGGCGCGATGAGTGCCGCGTCGAGGCTGATAAACTCGCGGTCGGCGCTGTTCAAGATTTCGGTGGCGCGGCGAAACGGCAGGCTGATCGTGCCTCTAACCATCAGGCTGGTGGTGTAGATTTCCAGCGCATGAGTCTGGACGTGCGTCTCTTGTTGATTCAGCATAACCGGCTCCTTTGCGAGTGCAGTGCGACCCAAGCGATAGACCGTCCGCCGCACCGGCGGGCGCTAGAAGAGCGAAGCGTGACCCAACTCCCCACTAGTATACACAAACCCTACCTGCCGGGTATGCCGCAAGACGGCTTAGGCGGCGATTTGGCGGTGCCGCTCGAAGTGCTGGCGCGGCGGCTGGGCCGCGCGCCCGATAGCCTGATCCGGCTCGACGGCGACGACAATCCCTATGGCCCGTCGCTGCGCGTCCTCGAAGTGTTGGGCAGCGCCGACAGCCTGCACCGCCCTGGCGATCCCGAAGCCCGCGATTTGCGCGCCTTGCTCGAACCCTACGCCTGTTGCGCGCGTGACCGCATCACCGTGGGGGCCGGGCCGGCGGAGAGCCTGGAACGGCTGCTACGGGTGCTGGCGCAGCCCGGCGCGGTGCTGCTCTTGCCCGCGCCCACTCGCCCGCTCTACGCCACCGTCGCGGCCCGCCTGGGGCTAACCGTTGTCACCGTGCCGCCCACGCGCGGGCTGGAGCTGGACATAGACGGCTACCTGCGCCGCATCGCGGAACATCCGGTGGTCGTGGCCGTGGTGCCCTCGCCCAACGACCCCACCGGCAGCACCGTCGCCCCAACCGAAATCGTGCGCCTGCTGCGGACCGACATCCCGGTGCTGGTGGACGAGTCGGACTATGAGTTTGCCGGGCGCACGGTGGTGCCCCTGGTGACGGAGTTCGACAACCTGATCGTGCTGCGCGATTTTGCTGCCTGGGCTGGCCTGGGTGGGCTGCCGGTCAGCTATCTCCTCAGCGCCCGACCGTTGGCGGCGCAATTGCGCCAAGCAGCCGTCTTCGGCGGCGTGACCACCGCGCCGGGCCGCGGCGCGCAACTGGCCGCCGCGGCCGCGCTGGGCGATCTGGCTGCGCTGCAAGGCCAAGTGCGAACCTTGCGCCAGGAGCGCGGGCGGCTCTTCCGCCAGTTGCGGAAGCTGAACCTGCTGCAACCCACGCCCTCCGAGGGCCACTTCCTGCTGTGTACCGTCACCCGCGGCCAAGCCGCCGCGATCCGCGACTTCCTGGCCGATCAGGCCGGCATCATCGTGCGCGCCCTCGCCACGCCGCTGCTGCCCAACCACCTGCGGATCAGCGTCGGCCTGCCTGACCACACCGACGCACTGATGCGGGGCTTGCTGCGCCTCGCCGAACAACACCCGCTGTGACGATTGCGGAATGCGGATTGCGGATTGCGGAATGGTGACGGTTCGCGTGCGCGGCAGGCCGTGGGCCGTGGGCCGTGGGCCGACCATCGAATTCAGAACTCAGAACTCCGCAACCCCGGCGGCGGCCAGGGCAGCGCGCTGCTGGGCGAACAGGGTGCGGATGCCGGCTTCGCCCAGGCGCAGGAACTCGGTGAGAATGGCGGGGCTAAAGCTGCCGTGTTCGGCGGTGGCTTGCACCTCAATCCATTCGCCCGCGCCGGTCAGCACCAGGTTGCAGTCCACCGCCGCCCGCGAGTCTTCGGCATAGGGCAGGTCCAGGCGCACTTCGCCCGCGACTAGGCCGACGCTGACCGCTGCCACTAGGCCGTGTAACGGCAACGGGCCGGGCGGCAAGCCGCCTTGCACCTGCACCCGCGCCAGCGCCAGCACCACCGCCACCGCCGCACCGGTGATCGCTGCTGTGCGCGTGCCGCCGTCGGCATCCAGCACGTCGCAATCCACCTGCAACAGGATCTCGCCCATGCGGTCCAGGTCCACCATGGCCCGCAGCGACCGCCCGATCAGGCGTTGGATCTCGGTCGCGCGGCCATCAGGCTTGCTGATCGGGCGGCTGACGCGCTGCGGCGACGAGCCGGGCAGCATCCCATACTCGGCGGTCAGCCAGCCCCGGCCCTTACCCGCCAACCAGGGCGGCACCTTCGTATCCACGCTCACCGCGCAGGCCACGCGCGTCCCGCCGGCCTCGATCAGCACCGACCCCGCCGGCCCGCGCTGAAACCCCGGCGTAATCGTCACCGGGCGCAGTTCGTCATTCGCCCGTCCATCGGCTCGTGGCATAGCAGCCCCCTTTCGATTGCGGATTGCGGATTGCGGAATAACGACGAACTACTGCCTAATTGTTCGCGATCCTTCGTATCCTTCACGGTTCTCTAAACCCGCAAAATCTCCGCGTCTCCGTGTTGAAAATCAGCGTGCGAGGTCTTCGCCCACCAGCACCTGAATGTCCACCCCGGCGGGGCCGCCCGTGCCCCGGCTCACGCGGTCGGCGGGCAGCTTCAGCACATCGAGCAAGCGGCGCAGCGTAGCCGGCTTGCTGCCGCCGCTATAATCGGTGATGCGCGTCAGCGGATAGCGCCCGGCCCCGGCATCGGGCGGGTTGCCCACCGCGCTGTCGGGCACGCTAAAGCCGGCGTTGCGGAGCCGCTCGGCGGTCTGGCGGGCCAAGCCGGCCGTATCGGTGCCGTTCATCACGCCCAGCGTCGCCGCTTCGGCCTGGGGAGCCGGGCCGCCGGTCAACGCCTGCACCGCCGCCCGAATCGCGTCCCAGTGCGGCAGCAACACCGCCGCGCCATCAATGTTGCCGTCTTCCACTAGGTCGCCGCCGACCGCCAGTTGGCGCACCGACTCGCGCGGAATACTCTGCGCCAGCTTCGCCAGCGACCCAGCCTGGGTGAACGACAGGTCGGTGCGGACGGCCCCTTTGAGTTCGCTCAGAATGCCGTCAATCTTGCCCAGAACGCTGACCTGGGTGCCCTCTTCGCGCAGCGCCAGCAACATCGCCTGTTGGCGGTCGTTGCGGCCCAAATCGCTGTCGGCATGGCGCGAACGCACATATTGCAGAGCAATGCGCCCGTCCATGTGCTGCACGCCCATCGGGATATAGATCCGTTGGTAGGCCGAGCCGGTGTCGGACGGATATTCGTTGTCAATCAGTGGGCGCGGCACGTCAATCGTCACCCCACCCAGCGCATCCACGATGCCGCGAAAGCCCTCAAAGTCTACCTGGGCGAAGTAATGCACCGGCACACCGAAGTTCTGCTCCACCGTCTGCATCGCCAAACCCGGCCCACCGCCCGTTACGCCGTTGGTTTCGCCGAACTGATAGGCGGCGTTGATACGGTTTTCGCCGAAGCCGGGGATGGGCACCCACAAGTCGCGCGGGATCGAGATCAGCGCGGTGGTCTTGGCCGCCGGGTCAATGCTGACTAGGATCATCGTGTCGCTGCGCGAGTCGCCGGGCACGCGCGTGTCGAGGCCCAGCAGCAAGATATTGACGCGCTCCTGTTTGCTCCAATTAGGAAAGGCGGCGGCCCCGGCAGGACGCGGCGGCGGCGTGACAAAGATGGCGCTCGTCACCTCGTTCACCTTGAACAGGCGCGGCCCGATCAACCCGCACAGCGCCAGCCCGATCACCGCCGCAATCGCCAACAGCACCGGTCGCCGCCGCATCCCCGTGCCGGTACGGGGCCGCCGGGGGGCTGCCGACCTCACCCCCAACCCCTCTCCTAAAGGGCGCGGGGAGGGAGACGGCGGCTTGATCCCGCCACGGTTGCCCGACGAGAGCGGCACCCGTTGCTCCCCCTCGCCCTTCAGGAG
>JALYUO010000295.1 GCA_030853735.1 Chloroflexota bacterium | reverse complement strand
GAGCTGACCAAGAGCGAAGCGGACTTGGTGGAGTATGAGATACGCAGTTGGGCTGGCTGGTATCACCCCATGACGATGGGGTTGTTGGCGGGGGCGTTCTTGTTGCAGGTGCAACAGGACTGGGGGGAAAAGATGCCCCACATCACGCGGCCGCAGGCGAGCCGGGTGGTACGCGAGTTGCTGCCGCAGCGGAAGTGGACAAAGGAGGAGTTAATCGGTTGGCTGCATGAGACACAGAAGCGCAACGAGCGGGCGAAACGTTCGCACCGCAAGCGTCGGGCAATGAAGCAGGTCAAGCCGGATACCTCCTAAACCGTCGTTGTAATACTAGCGGGCATTCGCTTAAAGCCATTAACTGGCTACGAATCCGAATAGCAGGTTGTGCTAACGTTTCCAGTTGCGCCTGTCTTGCCGCTAACCCCAGTTCTTCCAGTCGCGTTGCGAATCGTTCTCGCATTGATCTTACTCCAGTACTCATGTAGAGGGACCGTGACTAGGTGTGGTGATTACCTGCAAGAAGAATCTTCGGGTCCTTCGCGTCTTCGCGGTGCAATCGTTAGGCTACCTGCTCGGCGGCCAGGGCGGGGAGGGGGATGCGGACGGGGACGAAGCCGCTGCCGGGTTGGTAATCGGGCGATTGGTGGCGGAAGTAGGTGTTGTAGAGATGGGCATAGGGGCCGGCCTGGGCCATCAGGTTGTCGTGGGTGCCTTCTTCGAGGATGCGCCCGTGGTCGAGCACGATGATGCGGTCGGCTTCGCGGATGGTCGAGAGGCGATGAGCGATGATGATGGCCGTGCGACGGCGGCGCAGCAAGTCGAGTCCCTCCTGGATCTGGGCTTCGGTGAGCGGGTCCACGCTGGCGGTGGCCTCGTCGAGGATCAGGATGGCTGGGTCTTGCAGCAGCACGCGGGCCAGGGCGATCAGTTGGCGCTGGCCCAGCGAAAGAGCGCGCCCGCCTTCGCCCACATCGGTCGCCAAGCCGGCGGGCAACGCGGCCAGCCAATCGCCGCCGCCCACCTGCGCGGCCACGGCGGCGACCTGGGCATCGGTCGCGCTGGGCTGGGCGTAGCGGATGTTGTCGGCCACCGTGCCGCTGAACAGGAAGGGCACCTGGGGCACCACGCCGAGCCGGCGGCGGTAGCTGGGCAAGTCGAACGAGCGGATGTCGCGCCCATCAATCAGCAACTCGCCCGCTTGGTACTCATAGAAGCGGGCCACCAGCTTGCCCAGCGTGGACTTGCCCGCGCCGGTGTGCCCGACCAGGGCCACGGTCTGCCCGGCGGGGATGGTCAGGCTGAAATTGTCCAGCACGGTCTCCTGTTCATTGTAGCGGAAAGTGAGGTCGCGGAACTCGATGCGCCCGGCCAGCGTGGGCACCGGTTCACTGCCGGTTTGCTGTAGGCGTGGCTCGGCATCAATGAGCGCGAACACCCGCTCCCCGGCGGCCAGCCCTTGCTGGAACTGGCTCCAGAATGAGGCCAGGCTGGTGAGCGGGAACCAGAAGAGACCGATGGCCTGGATGAACAAGAACCATTGGCCGGCTGAAACGTGCCCATCCAGCACATCGTTGCCGCCAAAAAAGACGACCACAGTGGTGCCCAGCCCAGCCACGGTGACCAGCAGCGGGAAGATGGCGCTAAAGACGAAGCCGCTGCGGAGATTCATAGCGTAGGCTTGCGCGTTGACCGTGCGGAACTCGCCGTAGATACGCCCCTCCTGGCGGAAGTTTTTGGCAACCGTGATGCCGCTCATCGCCTCTTGCACGGCTGCGTTGACCGTGGCCCCGGCGCGGCGGGAGCGTTGGATAGTGAGGCGGGCCACGCGGCGGAAGCCTAGCGCGCAGAAGACGATCAGTGGTGCGATAATCAGCGCCAGCAGGGTCAGCTGCGTGTTGATCACCAGCAGCACGCCGGTCAGGATCACCAGCAGCAGCGATTGGCTCATCAGGTTGAGCGTCAGCGTGACCACGTTGGAGAAATCCTCGGTGTCGCCGGTGACGCGGCTGACGATCTTGCCGGAGCGGTACTCGTCGTAGAACGACAGGTCGCGGCCCAGCACCCCGGCAAACACATCGGTCCGCAGCTTCAGCACCACATCGCCGACCGCCTGCGCGGTGAGTCGTTGGCGGCCATAGTTGAAGGCCCAGGAGAACACGCCGGCCAGCAAGATGCCGCCGATCAACAAGCCGACCCCAGCCACGTTGCGGCCTTGTGCCAGCGTGTCCATGCCGCCGGCGATCAGGATGGGCAGCACGGTGTCCATGATCGAGTTTAGCACGATGATGCCCGCGACGAGGCCCATGAGCGGCAACTTGTCGCGGAAGTAGCTGCTGATGCGGCGCACCAGTTGGCGGTCGGTATATGCCCGGTCGTAGGGTTCGGGGTCTAGCCCGTCCATCACAAAGCCCATCGCCTAGCCTCCTACTGCTACGAATTCCGCCGCCGGCGCGGGGACCGGGCGGTTGTGGGCGAAGATGCGCCGGTAGAGATCGCAGCGCGCCAGCAGTTCATCGTGCGTACCCTGGTCTATCACGCGCCCGCCGTCCAGCACCAGGATCTGATCGGCCCAACGGATCTGCGAGAGGCGGTGGGTAATCAGCAGCGTGGTGCGGCCTTGCAGCAAGCGCCGGATCGCCGCCTGGATCAGGTCTTCGGTGGCGCTGTCAATCGCGCTGGTTGAGTCGTCAAGGATCAGGATGCGCGGGTCGGTGAGCAGGGCGCGCGCAATCGCCAGCCGTTGCCGTTGGCCGCCCGACAGCGTGACCCCTCGTTCGCCGATGACGGTGGCGTAGCCGTCTTTGAAGCCGCGAATAAAGCCGTCGGCCTGGGCATCGGCGGCGGCGGCCTCGATCTCGGCTTCCGTCGCGCCGGCACGGCTAAAGCCGATATTTTCGGCGATGGAGCGCGAGAACAGCACAATGTCTTGCTCAATGGTGGAGACCTGGCCGCGCAACGAGTCGAGGCTCCACTCGCGCACATCTATGCCGTCCACCAGGATGCGCCCGGCTTCGATGTCGTAGATGCGGTTGACCAGCTTGGTGAGGGTGCTTTTGCCGCTGCCGGTCTGCCCGACAATCGCCACCGTCTGACCGGGCGCGGCGCGGAAAGACACATCCGTTAGCACCGGCGTGTCGCCGTAGCGGAAGGTGACGTGGTCAAACACGATCTCGCCGCGTATCGGCGCACTGTGCCCGGCGGCGTTTTCGTCCAGCTCGGTCTCTTCGCGCAGTAAGTCCAGGATGCGCTCGGCGGCGGCGAGGCCCAATTGGGCTAGGTTAAAGGTCCAGATCGAGATACCGACCGGGAAGCGCAGGATAGCCATCAATCCCAGATACGTAACGAGCCCGCCAATCGGCAAGCGGCCTTGTGTGACCAGCAGTGAGCCGTGCAGAAATGCGCCGGCAATCGCCGCCGACAGCAACAACGGCGGCAGATAGCGCGCCTGGATGTCGCCGTTTTGCACAAACAGATCGCGGTAGCGGCGGGCCTGGGTCAGAAACTTGGTCGCCTCTTGCGCTTCTTGGGCCGAGGTCTTGACCACTTCAATGCCGGTCACCGTCTCAGTCAGCCCGGCGTTCAGCAGGCCGAACTGTTCGCGCATGGTGCCGGCCACCGGACGCAGGCGGTTGACATAATGGCGCAGCGCCAAGCCGAACAGCACGGTGAAGATCACCGGCGTGAGCAGCAGTTCGGGGTTGAGGATGGCGATAAAGATCAGGGTCATGGTCAGGCTGGTGAACGAGTCGAAGAGGGTGTCGAGGCCGGGCACGATCATTGAGTTGATCTGGCCGATGTCGCCGGCGGCGCGGGCCATGATGTCGCCGACGCGCTGGCGGTTGTGGAAGGTCTGGCTTTTGCCCAGCAGGCTGCGGTAGAGTTCGTCGCGCGCGTCGCGTTCCAGCCGTTTGGCAAGGAACTCACCGGCGTAGCGCGTGATGATGTCTACCACGCCGGTGCCGAGCACGAGGCCGAGCATGGTGAGCGCGATGCGCGCCAGCACATCCCGGCTGGGTTGCGGGCGCAGCACTTCGCTGAAGGCGGCCCCGATCAGGATGGGTTGGAGCGCGGCCAGCACGTTGAGCAGCAGGGTGCCGCCGATAGACGCGGCCAAGAAGCGTTTGTAGCGCAGCAGATGCGCCGCGATCCAGCGCACCGGGCTGCGTTGATCGTAGTGGGTCGCGTCGGCAACTGTGAACTCGCGCCGCTCCATACGGAGGTCTCCTTTGCGGTAGGCTGTGGGCGGTGGGCCGTGGGCTGTGGGCGGTGGGCCGTGGGCGGTGGGCCGTGGGCGGTGGGCGGTGAGCGGTGGGCCGTGGGCGGTGGTCTGTGGGCCAATGTATTGTAGCAGGTGCCGGCGGTGAAGCCATCGGTCTGGAGATGTAGAAATGCGAACAAAAGTCCTATCTTTGTGGCTCTATCCAGCGCCGGGGCGGCAACGCGGCAACACGGCGACACGGAGGATAGCTGGAGGATGCGGAGTTAGTCTGTTGTAACTATTCCTTCTAGGCCGCGTGTCGCGCCCTAAGCAACGGACTGTAGGAGGGTGGCTCCGCCCCGCGACCGTGGCTGGCGG
>JALYUO010000289.1 GCA_030853735.1 Chloroflexota bacterium | reverse complement strand
CGGCGGGGTAGCGGTTGGCAAGCGCGTTGCCATAGCCGGTGCGGTCTCGCTGGGCAGGGCCGGCGCGGCGGTCAGAGTCTTGGTGGGCCCGGTGGCCGGCGGGTTGTTACCGCCCCCGCCTAGACCCGCCGGAGTGACGGTCGGTGGCGCAACCGGTTGGGTCGGGCGCGGCGTGACGGTGGGTAGGCCCGGCAGGGCGGTAGGCGGTGCGGTAGCTGAGGGCGCGGGAGCCGGCCCCCCGCTGGTCGCGCTGGGTAGCGCCTCTACGGTCGGCCAGGATACGGGGGTCGGTTGGGCCGTCTCAGCGGCTGCGGCGGTCGGTTGTGCCGTTTCCGTGGGCGCGGCGGGTGTGGTGCTGGTCGGCAGCGGCGCGGGTGTGCGGGTGGCCTCTTCAATGGTGACTCGTAGGGCTTTGATGCTATGGGTCAGCGGATCTAATTGGCCGGTGCAAACGGCGATGGCTCCGACCACCGGCTGCCCATAAATCACGGTGTCCGGCGTAATCAGGATACTGTCGTCGCCGACCTGCCATTGGCTGTCGGCGGTGGCACGCAGGCTACCGTCCGGGCGCGCCACATAGGTCGTAGCGGCTCCCAATGCGCTGATTACCCCAAGATACGTCTGGCTGGTGGGGGCTGTAGGCCGCAGCACCACGCTCACCAGGCCGGTCAGGGCCAGCACCACCAGCGCCATAGCAGCTAGGTTGGCGCGTAGCGGTGAACCGAACAACGTGGCATACCAGGGACGACGCAATACGCGCGTCTCCCGGTCGGCGGGGCGGGTCGGTTGGACGGCTACGCCGCGTCGCCGGGTCAGCACTGCCTGTTGGGTACGCGCCTGGATGCGGGCCAGCGCCGCCGCCGACAGCACCGGCGCAGCCGTCGTGTCGCGCACCGTCTGCACGGTTTCTAGTAACACGGCCAGTTCCGCCGCCTGATCGGGATACTGGGCCAGCACCGCGTCTAACGGCTCGCCGGCGCGCAGTTGCTCCGAGGCCCGACTGAAGGCTTCTTCGATTTGGCTGTTGCGCTCAAACATGACCCGATTTTCCTCTACGCGGAGCGTGTGTCTTCCCCGCTAACGCCGGCAGTGAGGGTGCGCCGCAACGCCTGCACTCCGCGATAGTACAAACTTTTCACCGACGGCAAGCTGCGGTCAAGCAACTTTGCCACCTGGGGCATTTCCCAGCCTTCGACAACGTGCATCAGCACCACTTGGCGCTGCTCCTCCGTCAATGCGGCCAACGCCGTCTGGAGCGCCGCACGGTCGCCCAGGCTGTCAATCGCCCGATCCAGCCCACCCGGCTCCTGGCTTGGATTGTCGGTCAGCCAGCCCTCAAAGGAAGTCTGGGGCCGGCGCTTGCGCGTGCGATATTGGTCGGCCACCAGATTGCGCGCGATACGAAACAGCCAGGCTTGGAACGGCGTGGCCGCCGGCACATAGCGATCAATATTCTGCACCATCCGCACCATCACCTCTGCCACCACATCTTCGGCGGTCGGTGCGTCTTGTAGTTGATAATAGGCGTAGCGATACAGCGCCGGCGCGTGCTGTTGCACCACGTACTCAACAGCGCGTGCGTCGCCGCGCTGTAAGCCGGCGACGAGCGCAGCATCATCCATGGGCGGGCGGCTGCGATGATCGGATCGTATCCATACCTGCGGTTGTAACATGGCGCTTTCAATGGTGTCAAGTGCCTCAAATGCCGGCAGCCGTTGCGCCCCTTCTTGGCGGGGATGCTCCGTCTATTTTACATAACGCCAACGCCCCGGCTAAAGTAGCGGGGCGTTGGAAGCAACTGGACCACCGATTAGTGCCGCTTGCGCCGTTAGCGCACCGTAATCGTCATCTGCATCAGTGGGTGGATCGTGCAGTAGATCGTGTAGGTGCCGGGGGTCTGGAACTGCCGGCTAAACTTGTCGCCGGCTTTCAAGACATCCGACGACCAGTTGCCGTTCTTTTGCCCTACTGTATGGATCGTCGGCCCCTCGTTGGTCCAGGTGACGGTGGTGCCCGCCGCAATCGTCAAGCTGGCCGGCGCGAAATCGAAGTCAAACTCGCGCACCTGGACTGCGCCGCCGGTTGCTGCCGTCGGGCTGGCGGCGGGCATGGCCGTCGGGCTGGCAGCGGGCATGGCTGTCGGATTGCCGCCACCATACTTGGCCTTGTACTGGAAGGTGCCCAGTTGCGACAGCAACACATTGTAGGGCGGCTGATTTTCGGGATGTATCTCGAAGACCGCGCGCTCAAAATACTGCACCGTGTAGTTCTGTCCGTTGAGGTCACTCTTCTCCGTGAACTCGTCGGAGATGGGGAAGCCCTGCTGGGCCAGGCCGCCGTGGTTCTCCCAATAGCTGCGGAACACGCCGCCCAACGTGTGGCCGGTCTCCGCGAACTTGCGCGGGTTGACCGTGCTGACGTGCTGATCGGGCGCGCCGGTGGGATACTTTTGCTTGTAGCGGAAGGTGCCCAACTGGGAGAGCAGCGTGTCGAACGGCGGCTTGTTCTCCGGGTGCTGCTCGAACACGGCGCGCTCAAAATATTGCACCGTGTAGCTCTGGCCGTTCAGATCGCTCTTTTCCGTCATCTCTTGCGAAATCGGGTAGCCCTGCTGGGCCAGACCACCGTGACCGTCCCAGTAGGTCAGAAATTGGCCGCTGACGCTGTGGCCGGTCTGCGGGAAGGTGCGACTGCCGGCTTGTGCCTGGCCGCCCACCGGCCCCGCCAGCAACAGCCCGCCGAGCGCCAGCAGACTGATAGATCGGGCGATAACCGCTGTGAGTTTCATGGGGATCTCCTATTACCTTATCGGGAGCGGGCCGGCTAGGCCCGTCCGCTGCTAAAAAGACAGACTACTTCACAATGACCGTGCTAATCATATCGGGGTGCAGGGTGCAGATCACCGTAATCGTGCCGGGCGTGTTGAAGGTGTGGCTGTATTTCTGGCCCGCCTTGAGAATATCCGATGACCACGTCACTTTATCATCGGCGACGGTATGATCGGTTGGTCCGATGTTCGTCCACTCGATAGTCGTGCCCCGATCAATGGTGATCGAGGCCGGGGCGAAAGCAAAGTCCACTTCGCGCACACTCACCACTTTGGCCGCCGGTGCGCTGGTGGGCGGCACTGGTTTAGCCGTGGGCTTCACAGTGGGCTTGGCCGTCGGTGGCACGGGTACGGCCGTTGGTGGCGCAGCCGTGGCCGGCGCAGCCGTGGCCGGCACTGCCGTATCCGTTGCGGGTGCCGCTACCGTGTTGGTGGGCGCGGCTGCGGTGGCGGTGGGCGCGGCGACCGTATTGGTGGGCACAGCTATGGTGTCCGTGGCCGGCGCAACCGTCGGCGGCGCAGCTACGGTGTCCGTGGCCGGCGCAACCGTCGGCGGCGCAGCGGGCGCGGCGAC
>JALYUO010000277.1 GCA_030853735.1 Chloroflexota bacterium | reverse complement strand
CGTCCGCACATACGCCAGCAGCGCATCCAGATCGGCATCCGAGATGACATCCGGCCCGAAGGCGGGCATGGGACGGTGCCCCTGCCGCACAATCGCCCGCCGTTGGGCATCCGATTCGCGGCTGGTGATCAGCGAAGGGCCGGAGCCGCGCCCGCCACCGGGGTGACAAGCCGTACAGTAGCGCGCAAAAACTGCCTGCCCTGTCGCCGCCACACTGGGCAACGGCGTGGCGGCCGGCGTGACCGGCGTGCCGAGGTCGCAACCCACCACCGCCGCCAGCGTCAGCCCCACGACTGCCGCCCCGCCTATGCGGTGCCACACCCCGCGCCGGCCCAATCCCATCAGCATCTGCCGCATCCTCCTAAAACAATCAGCACCTAGCGTAAGCTAAGTGCTGACTTTGATCACTGGCAACATTTCACTGGCAACATTGACATGGCTACGCAAAAACCTTCGTGTTCTTTGTGTGCTTTGTGGTGAGTAATACACCAGGCGGGGAAGCAGGGATTCGAACCCTGGGGACTCGCGTCCAACTGTTTTCAAGACAGTCGCATTAAACCGCTCTGCCACCTCCCCAACGGCCCTATTGTACCGCCTTTACCCCAGCGCGGTCAAGGCCGTCATGCCGCCTCGGCTTTGAGCGTCGGGACGGCACCCTCGCGGGCCGCTACTGTGGCCGCTTGTTGAGCGCGCAGGCGGCGTTCCTGCGGCCACATCAGGCTGCTGGCGATGCCGGCGCTGACCGCGTGCAGCCCGGCCAACAGCGTGAACAGATAGATCGGCCCAATCATATAGAGGGGTCCGCAGATCAACGTGCCGATAAAGCCCATGCCCGTGTTGGTCGTGCTGATCGCCCCTTGCAAGCGTCCACGCAAGGTCGGCGGCAGCACATCGGCCATGTAACTAGCCGAGGCCGGGTCGAGAATAGCGATCATCGCCCCTTCGATCACCCCCAGCGCCAGGATCACGGGGATGCTGGTGATAAAGCCATAGGCAAAATAGATCGCCGCCGCCACCAGCGACGGGATCAGGATCAGCAAAGGCCGGCTGTAGCGGTCGGCCAAGCGCCCGCCCCACGGCCCCACCAACACCATCGGCAACGCGAACAGGGTGTAACTAAAACCGATCACATTCAGGTCGCCACCCAAGTCATGGATCCAGATGTTCCAGACCACGCTGAAAAAGCCACCGACAAAGCCCCAGCCAATCATGCTGACAAACAGCGGCGCGATAGCCCGCCACGGGATACGGATCGCAACGGGTGCGCCGGCCGGCATTTCGGCAGTCTCCTCAGCGTGCTGCACCGGCTTGCCGCCTTGCATCTTGATCGCCAGCCAGCCGCCGGCCACCAGACTGGTGATCGCGCCAAACCAGAAGGGGCCGGCCATACCGGTGAAGCCGCCGAGGAAGCCGCCGATGGCCGGGCCAAACATCATGCCACCGTTAAACGCCGCGCCCAACAGCCCGAAGGCTTGCCCCCGGCGCGCCGCCGGCACCGTGTCCATGATATACGCCCGCGCCGCAGGCATATTGGCGGCGGCGGCGATGCCTTCAATAAAGCGTAGCGCGCCGAACTCCCAACTACCGTGTGCGCCCAGGTACAGCAGCGAGGTCGCGACATGGACTAACAGCCCGCCCACCAGCAGCGGTTTGCGCCCCAGCCGGTCGCTGGCCCAGCCCGCCGGCACCTGGAACAAGAAGTTGGCCGCCATAAACGCGCTCGTCACCAGGCTGATCTCCGTCAGCCCAATCCCCTCGCCCTGCATATACAGCGTGAGCACCGGCCAAATCGAGGTGAGGCCCAGAAAAACCACAAACACCCCAACCACAATCAGCGCCAGTTGGGGATACTCCCACAGCATATGGCTGGTCACTTGTCTCCGTATGCGTTCGCGCACGTCGCTATCCTCCCCTGACTGATCCACCGATTAGCCCGGCGGGACCGGGCACGTTCTCTTATTATACTGACCCCGCTCGCCCCCCGACCAGGGCCATAAGACCGACTTTCCTCTCCGCCTTTCGGGCAGCCATCCCTGTATATACACAACTCCAACCGATTACCGGCAAGATAAGACCGACTTTCCTCGCCGTCCTTCGGATAACCTTGCGCGAACTGTCGCAGCACAATTCCGTTATAATAGACAATGGACAGGGGAGTCGGCCAGGGCACTAGCAGAACCTGTTATAATAGCCACTGAAGGGAGTCACGCTATGACGATCCAAGAACGCAGCCAAACGGCACCCACCCCACCTGCCGCGCCCGAATCTGCGCCGCTAATAGCGATGACCAGCAAAGAGCTGATCCAAACCGAACTTGACCTAATGAGTGAAGAGCAGCTTGGCGAGGTCTATAGGCTTGTTCAAGCGTTCTTAGATACCCAACCGCTCCGTGAAGGCGCGACTTTCATGGAGAAGATGCGCCGTATCAAGATTGATGCGCCGGCTGACTTCTCGACTAACTGGGAGCGATACTTAGGCGAAGCAGAGGATGCCTGATCGGATCTTTGCGGATACAAGTTTCCTGCTCGCGTTAAGCATCCCGCGTGATCAATACCATCAGCAAGCCGTGGCTTTGAGTTACCAACTGACCGGCCAAGTGTTGCTGACTACTACTGCCGTGCTGCTTGAACTCGGCAACGCATTAGCGCGCCAAGATAAGCGCCAGTCGGTTAGAGCAATTGAAAACGCCCTGTCCTCACCGGAAATAGAAGTAGTACACCTGACCTCGGCCCTGTTTCAGCGCGCCTTCGATCTCTACAAAGCCCGCCCCGATAAAACCTGGGGCTTGGTAGACTGCGTTTCCTTTATAGCGATGCGCGATGCCGGCGTGACCCAGGCGTTGACCGCTGACCGCCACTTCGTTCAGGCCGGCTTTCAGATCCTACTGGGCACCACCGTGTAAACACTGTGGTCTGCCAGGAACGGGGTGCGTGTCGTTGCACACGTCTGTGCGCTACTCATTGGCGAAAGGCCGGTCAGCCAGAGACGATCATGACCACGACAGTAGCGCGCCAAGATAAGCGGGAGTTCGTGAAAACAAGCGAAGAATCTCTTGCCTCTGCCGCCGTAGAATAGGTACACTTGTCCCCTAAATTGGTCCAATTGACCTTCGATTTCCTTCAGTCCCGTTTGGATAAAACCTGGGGCTTGGGGGACTGCGTTTCAATGGTAGCTGTACGTGATTACGTTGGCAACCTTGCAATTTCGTTTTCATGATGTTTACGGACCGCCGGACCGCTCCGGCTAGCAAAGGAACGCTCATGCACGCTATTCGATCCTCCTTGCGCCCGGTGCGCGGGCTACTGATCACCCTGGCGCTGGCCGGGGCCGCGCTGCCGGGGTTGGCCGCCGCCGCGCCCGCGCCGAGGCCGACCTCTGCACCGACTTTCAACTTCGCCGACTCCAGCTTCGACCAACTCTGGATGCGGACCGACCTGGGCGTGGCGAACCATAGCGTCACCCGCTCGTGGATCTGGGGGCCGGCTCCCGGCGCGGCGGGCCGCGAAGCCTACGCCGAAGCGCCCGACGGCTCCGGCCAGCGCCTGGTGCAATACTGGGACAAGGGCCGCATGGAGGTCAACAACCCCCAGAGCGACCCCAGCGTGCAGTGGTTCGTCACCAGCGGCCTGCTGTCGGTCGAGTTGATGACCGGGCGGCAGCAGCAGGGCAACACCGCCTACACCGAGCGTGCCCCCGCCGCCGTGCCCATCGCCGGCGACGGCAACGACAGCAACGCGCCGACCTATGCCTCGTTCTTGGGCGTGAGCAACACGCCGAAGGGCGAACACCGCCAGCCGAATCGCAACGGCCAGGTGGTTACGGATGTGATCCAAAAAGACGGCAAGACCTTCAGCGATGCCGGCAAAAGCCGTTATCCGGGCTTGCGCGTGACCTATTTTGAGCCGAAGACGGGCCACAATGTTCCCGAAATCTTCATGAACTTCCTGACCCAGAGTGGCCCGACGTTCCAGGCGGGTGCAACCGGCACGCATCCGCTGTTCGATCCGTGGGTGTTCACGATGGGCCTGCCTATCTCCGACCCCTACTGGGCGACCGTGCTAGTGGGCGGGCAGCCACAAGAAGTGCTGATCCAGGCGTTCGAGCGCCGCGTCCTCACCTACCAGCCCAGCGCTGCCCCAGCCTGGCGCGTGCAGATGGGCAACATCGGCCAGCATTACTACAACTGGCGCTACGGCGGCAGCTGGTTGGACGGCAAAGCCGGTCCTCGCCCCATGCCCGCCGCCGTCCCAGCCATGCCGCGCCAACTGGTCATTCCCAAAATCGGCGTGCGCTCCAACATCGAAAACCTGGGCGTGGATAAGAGCAACAACTTCGACATCCCGAAAGACCCGCATAATGTCGGCTGGTATGCCCCCGGCACCCGGCCCGGCGACCTGGGCAGCGCGGCCATAGACGGCCACCTTGACTGGTACGGCATTGGCCCGGTCGTCTTTTGGCGGCTGGGCGATCTCCGCGTGGGCGACCACTTCTGGGTGCGCGATGCCACGGGCCGCGACCGCCTGTTCGTAGC
>JALYUO010000275.1 GCA_030853735.1 Chloroflexota bacterium | reverse complement strand
TCCATGTTCCTGGCTGAAGCGTAACCCATACTCGCCCACCACCTCCGCGAGCGGTAACGCTGCGCCGTCCACCCCCGCCCAGACGAACCAACTCACGCGCGCATCGCGGGCGGTCCCCGCCGCTTGCGGGCGCGTTACGCGCAGCACCTCCACGCGCAACTCCGGCAGCGCCCGCCGATGCAAGCCGTCCCAAGCGACCACCGTCACCGGCTGCCCCGCCCCCTCCAGGCCGGTCCAGGTCGCCTGGGGCGGCCGCTGAAGCGAAGGTGGCACGCAAGGCAGCGCGGTCGGTGCGACCGGAACGCAGGGCGGCATAGACGCTGGGCTACAACACCGTCCGTAACGTCATCAATCAGGGCACCGAACGTTATCAGTAGTGGCCCCAGGATGGCGTGGCTAAGGAGTTGTCTGGCAGGCGTTATGCACGGCGGTTCGCTAACCTGACACCTGACACCCGGTAGGCAGGGGGGCCGTGTCCCCCAGTAGGCGGGGGCCGTGTCCCCGCTAGTCAGGAGAGCTGCTATGACCGATCAACCGACCGCCGCCCAGCCGCGCCTTGTCACTTGTGACCCGGTGGCGGGCTATGCGCCGCAGATCGGGCGCTATGTGGCACAATTGGCCGAGGTGCGCGATCACCTGCACGAACAGGTGGTCGCTTTTACGGTAGCGCAACTGGATTGGCACCCTGACGCGCAGACGGAGTCGGTCGGCACGCTCTTGTTGCACCTGGATGCCGTCGAATGGTCCTGGATGCACCAGGATATTTTCGGCGCAGCGGACGATGCCTATCCCGGCAGTTGGGACGAGGCGCTGCCGATCCGGGCCGCCGTGCCCCAGGTGAGCGGGCGACCATTGGCGCGCTATCTGGACCAACTGGCGGCTACGCGCGCCGAGACGCTGCGCCTGTTGGCGAGCTTCACTGATGCCGACCTGCCGCGCCTGGTCGGCGAGGCACCGCCGCCGCCGGGCCGCGCAGCGCGCAGCGAACTCTATACCATTGATTGGATCATCTGGCACGTTATTGAGCATGAAGCGACCCATGTGGGCCAGGTCGAACTGCTCAAGCGGTGGCAGACCGCCGAAAGCGACCATGCTTAACCCACCCGCCGGCGCGCCCGCGCTCACCCCAGAATCGCTCGGCCACCTCGCCTACCTGCACCGCGTCCTCACCGGCAGCCCAGTAGGGGGCGACCCTGCTACGCCGGCGGATAGCGATCTGCATTCGTGGGCCGGGTTTTACACGCCACTGGCCGATGGGATGAACTTTGGCTTGCGCTTTCAGTTGGCCTTCGCGGGCTATGCGGTGGCCGCGCTGGGGCTGCACACTCCGGCCTACTCGCGGCCCACTGTCGCGGCGCTGGGCGCAGCCATTGAGCGGATGCGCGATGTGCGGGCCTGGGGCTACTGGCGACCGCCGGTGCCGGGGCCGCAGGGGAGCGGGGGCGGCGGTCATGTGGCGCTGCTGGTCGGCGGGCATCGTCGGCCCACGGGACCGCCGCCGCCGCCCGGCGATCCGGTGGTGCAAGACAATGTGCAGTTCAGTGGGCACTTGGGCACGCTGCTGGGCCTCTACGAGCGGGCGGGCGGTGACGGGCGCTATGATGCCGGCTTCGCGCTGGACGATCCCCAGAGCGGCGCGCACTACGAGTATACCCATAGCGCGGTCGTCGAACGTCTCGTGGCCCAGATGCGCGGCAATCCGTTTCATGGCGTGGCCTGCGAACCGGCCTGCGCCTATGTGCCGTGCAACAACCACGCGATGACCGCCACCGCGCTGCATGATGCCACGCACGGCACCAGCTATGCGGCGGCGAACACGGATTGGCTGGCCTGGGTGCGGGGCAAGATGGTGCTGCACGGCCCGGCGGCGCGCGGCTTGTTCGGCGCGTGCTATCTGCGCGATCTGCACCTGACGGCCCCGGTGGCGTTCCAGTTTACTGATAGCTGGGGGCTGGCTTTCTTGCTGCCGTTCGACTGGGCGCTGGTGCGGCGGCTCTATCCGCGCTTCCGCAAGCGCATGAGCCGTGCGGGGGCGGCGCGCTACGTCGGCTCGGCTCCGATTTGTGCGAAGATGGAAATCTCCGATGTGGCGCTGAACACGGCTTTCGGCCTGATCGTGGCGCGTGGTCTGGGCGATACGGCCACCGCCGACGGCATGGCGGCCTACGCCCAGCAGACTTTCGACCGCCGCTGGACCGGCCCGGAACTCGTCTACGTGGGAGCCGCCCGCACGCTGCACAGCACCGCGCTCTATGCCCTGGCTGATGTGACTGACCCCGCCGGCGACTTGCTGACGCGCCTGTTCCACGCGCCACGCGACCCGGCGCTGGACGGGCAGCCGGCGTTGGACTGGGTGACAAGCGGCGACCCCGGCACGCCGCCGGAGTTACGTCCCGCCGCGCCGCACTGCGGCATCGCTGCTGCCACTTACGACCCCGCCACGCACACCCTCACTCTGGCGACCCAACCATTGGGCGACACACCGCCACCCGGCCCGGTCTGGCTCGACTGTGTGCGCGTGCCCACGGTCGCCGCGCTCACCTGCGATGGTGCGCCCTATCCACACTGGACGCACGACCCGGCGACCGGCGGGTTGCACATCCAGGCGGCGGGCGACCGGGCGCAAGCGTTCGCGGTGCAGGTGGCTTGATTAGCATTGGTTGGGCTACACTTGTTGGAGATAGCGTGGGTTACATACGTTTTTTAACCTGCCCAGTCGGTGTGGCGGTAGGCGGCGGTGCCCCCGGCGCGGTAGCGACTGACCGGCCACGAATGGGGCCACGAATACACGAATGTGGGCCGTGATGCCCCGGTAATCTCCGCAGCGGCCGGGCGGACCAGGGCCGGCGCGGTGGTGACTGACCGGCCACGAAGGGGGCCACGAATACACGAATGGTGGCCGCGATACCCCGGCGATGCCCGCAGTGGCCGGGCGGACCAGGGCCGGCGCGGTGGCGACTGACCGACCGCGAATGGGCCACAAATACACGAATGGTGGCCGCGCTGCCCCGGCGATGCCCGCAGCGGCCGGGCGGACCAGGGCCGGCGCGGTGGCGACTGACCAGCCACGAAT
>JALYUO010000516.1 GCA_030853735.1 Chloroflexota bacterium | reverse complement strand
TTGGTGATAATCTTAAATCCAACTAAACACTAAACACTAAACACTAAACACTACTAAAAGCTGACCGTCTTCTTAAAATCATTGATGATCGTGCCCATCTGATCGATCACTTCTTTCGGCGCTTTCTTGCGGGCATAGTCGGTTTGCAGGCTTTGCACGAAAGCGGCTTGGTTGTTCGCCAGATACTCGTGGAAGCGGCCTTCCCATTCACGCACATGGTCCACCGGCACATCATCAAGGAAGCCCTGCGTTACGGCGTGGAGGATCATCACCTCGTTGCCTGCCGGCAACGGGCTATATTGCGGCTGCTTCAACACTTCTTGGATACGCAGGCCGCGGTCGATCTGCTGCTTGGTCGCTTTATCAAGGTCGGAGCCGAACTGGGCGAAGGCCGCGAGATCGCGGAACTGCGCCATGTCCAGCCTGAGCCGTCCGGCCACCTGCTTCATGATCGCCAACTGCGCGTCGCCACCGACACGGCTCACCGAAATGCCGACGTTGATGGCCGGGCGGATACCGGCGTTGAACAGTTCCGACTCCAGAAAAATCTGGCCGTCGGTGATCGAAATCACGTTGGTGGGAATATAAGCCGACACGTCGTTGGCTTGCGTCTCGATGACCGGGAGGGCCGTCAGGCTGCCGCCGCCGAAATCGGGGTGCATACGCGCGGCGCGTTCCAGCAAGCGCGAGTGTAGGTAGAACACGTCGCCGGGATAGGCTTCGCGGCCCGGTGGGCGGCGTAGCAACAGCGATACCTGACGATAGGCCCAGGCGTGCTTGCTGAGGTCGTCATACACGATCAGCGCGTCGCCGCCTGCCTCCATGATCTCTTCACCGATGGCGCAGCCGGCATAGGGCGCTAGGAACTGCAACGCCGCCGGGTCCGACGCATTGGCGGCCACGATCACGGTATGCTCCAGCGCGCCGTATTGCTCCAGCGTGGCGCTGATCTGAGCCACCGTCGAAGCCTTTTGGCCGATAGCGACATAGATGCAGATAACCCCGGTGCCCTTTTGGTTGATGATGGCATCCAGGGCGATGGCGCTCTTACCGGTCTGGCGGTCGCCGATGATCAGCTCGCGCTGGCCGCGTCCCACCGGGATCATCGCGTCTACCGATTTCACGCCGAATTGCACCGGCGTGTCCACGTTCTTGCGATAGATCACGCCGGGGGCGATGCGCTCCAACGGGCGATATTTGGTGCCTTCGGGCAACGGGCCTTTGGCATCAATGGGCTGGCCGAGGCCGTTCAGCACGCGGCCGGCGAGTTCGCGGCCTACCGGCACTTCAACGATGCGCCCGGTCGCGCGCACCATCGCGCCTTCGCGGATTTCGGTATAGGGACCGAGGACGATGACACCGACGCTTTCCTCTTCTAGGTTGTAGGCCATGCCGTTGACGGTGCCGGGCGTGCCGGTGGCGAGGTCGCTGATTTCGATTTCTACAATTTCTGAGGCCATGACGTTCGCCAGGCCGAACACACGGGCGATGCCGTCGCCGATTTCGACGACGGTGCCGACATTGACCGCACGCACATCCTGGCCGTAATTCTCGATTTCGCCCCGAATAATGGAGCTAATTTCTTCTGCACGTAACATAGCAGACTCCTCTAGCAGATGCCTTTAATAGTGAATGCCGTTAGCTAATGCGTTCGGCGAGTTGGGCCAGGCGCGTGCGAACACTGCCGTCGTACAACTGATCGCCAATGCGGGCCACTAGCCCGCCCAGGATGGCGGGGTCTACGTGGTTGCGGAGTTCGATCTGCTTGGCTCCGGCGAGTCGTTTTAGGCTGGCGACCACTTCTTGCTGCCGCTTCTCGTCCAGCGGTACCGCTGTGGTCACATCGGCCACCACAATGCCTTGCTCCTTGTTCGCCATCTCGATAAACTCTTCGACAATGCGCGGTAGACTGCCTAAGCGGCCCCGGTCGGCCAGCAGATAGAGCAAATGCAACACGCCCGGATCCACCTGCACGGTCAGCGTGCGATCCAGCATGGCGTGCTTTTCGGCGCTGCTGACATTGGGATCTTCCAGGCGGGCGCGCAGGACTGGGTCGCTGGTGATGCCAGAGACCATCCGCAGATCGGTGCGCCAGCGGTCCAGCTTTTTGTTTGCGCGGGCCAGGGTGAAGGCGGCTTCGGCGTAGCGCCGGGGTACGGCTCCTTGCGGCATCGTCGGCTCCTCCCTATGCCTGCGGGCGCTCGGCTTGGGCCAGCGCGTTGTCAATCAACTGTTGGTGCAAGGCCGGATTCGTCGTCAGTTCCTGCCCGATCACGCGCGTCGCCGCCATGATCGCCAGCCGCCCGACTTCCTGGCGCAGTTCGCTTTTGGCGCGCTCGGTCTCGGCGGTAATCTGTTGGCGCGCTTCGATCAGCATCTTTTCGCGCTGCTCACGGGCTTCGGCTTGCGCCGCCGCGATCATGCGTTGGGCTTGCTGCTGGTTTTGCGAGCGCAGGTTTTCGCCCTCTTTGCGCGCTTCGGCCAGGATGGTTTGCGCGTTCTGCTGGGCTTGGTTCAGTTCGGTCTTGATCTGCTCGGCTTGCTCAATGCTCTCGCGGATGCGGGTGGCCCGCAGGTCCAGCGTGTTCAGCACCGGCTTGTAGGCAAAGCGGTTCAGCAAAAAGATCAATAAGCCAAAGGCCAGCCCTTGCCAGAGCAATAGTAGGGGATCAATGCCAATTTTATCCATTGCTGCCTCTCGTGTTGGCTAGTGCTGCGGGGCCGGTGACCAGGGGTAGACCCTGACCACCAACCGGCCGCAAGCCGCAATTCGCAATTCGCCGTAGACTCAGCCGCCCGTGCCGCCGGCGACGAACAGCAGCACCAGCGCGATCACGAAGGCGTAAATCGCCACGGCTTCGGACAGCCCGGCACCGAGAATGAGCGTGGTGCGGACGGGCCCTTCCGCGTCGGGGTTGCGGCCAATGGCCTGCACCGCGCCCATGGTGGCGATCCCGATCCCGATGCCGGGGCCAATCGCGCCCAGGCCCATCGAGAGGCCGGCCGCCAAACGCGCTGCGGTATGAATATCCATGAACTGCTTCCTCCCTAAAATGTTGCTGCCGCGGCGGGCAACGGGTGTATCCAATCAGGTAGAGCCGACCGCTCTACCGTTTCATGTAAGCTGCCTCTGCGGAGGCGGGGCGGCCCGCAGGGGATCGCCCTATCCTTACCAAAACTCAGGCGCGGCCACTAGCCCATGTGGACTTCCATGCCGCTGGCGGGGTGTTCGGGGATGCCGACTCCCGCCGCGTTGTGTTCGATATTGTGCCCTTCGGCATCCCCGTGCCCGGCCACGGCCATCGAGATGTAGACCGTGGTCAGGAAGGTGAACACGAGCGCCTGGATCGCGCCGAACAGCAGTTCCAGACCCAGGAAGACAAACACGCCAAAGCCGGCCAAAACCGACCCCAGCAGGAAGTACATCACGGCCAGCAGCACTTCGCCACCGAAAATGTTGCCGAAGAGCCGGGCCGACAGCGAGATGATGCGGCTGAACTCGCCAATGATGTGGATCGGAGCCAGCAGGACCGGTGTCGTGAGTTCTTTGAGATAGCCGCCCACCCCATGTGCCAGCACGCCGGCCACCTGCACCACGACCACGGCGATCAAGGCCATCGCCAGGGTGGTGTTCAAGTCCGCGTTCGGCGAGCGCAGCAGCGGCACGAACTCGGTCCCTTCCGCACAGCCGCCCAGCCGGGGAGTATTCGCCGGCTCTGTCGCGGGCGGGGTCGTCGCGCCCGCGTGTAGGGCGGCTTCGCTGCGGCAGAGGCCAACGGAGCCGATGCCCGGTAGCAAGCCGCTATAGTTGGCGGTGAGGATGAAGATAAACAGGGTAGCGATCAGGGGGAAGATAACGCGCCCGGTCTTTTTGCCGGCGGTACTCTCGACGACCCCGACTAGAAACTCGATGATCATCTCGGCGAAGTTCTGGCCGCGCCCCGGCACCAAGCTGCTGTGCCGCGTGTTCCACCAGAAGAACAGCACGATAGCGGCCATCACGATCAGTGTCATCAGCATCGAATTGCTGAAATGCAAGGGGCCAAGGTCAAAGATGGGTTCCGCCGCAAAGCTGGGCTTGGGCGTGAGCATCTTGAATCCCAGCAAATTGGATAGCACCAGCGATAGCACTGCGCCCGCGACAAAGAAGCCAATGATTACCAAAACCGCCGGGTTGCGAAGCACTTTCATCCCGCTTACTCCTCATTAGGTGGCTGACTGTTAGACATCAAAGTTTTCGTCCGTGGGATCGTCCCCAATCGGTGGGGCACTGCTTTTTTTGCCTGCTTGGCCAGCAGGAAAGGCCGTCGCCAGCCGGTAGAAACTGTAGCCTGCGCCCAGCAGGCCCACTAGCAAGCCAATCATGACCAGCCAGTGGTCGGTGCCGAACTTGCCGTCCAGCCACCAGCCCAGCCCAGTGCAGACTACCATCGGCCCGGCCACGCCGATGCCGATTTCGGAGATGAGCGCCAGCGCGCGGAGTTCGTCCCGATTTCGCATTGCGCTTTCCGATCTATTTCTCCGGCCTGCTCCTCGCCCATACTGCTTGCGCCGCATTATAGCATAAGCCCGCAACATTGTCAAACTTTTCACAATCTTTTCTGGGCCTATCTGGCGGTGGATTTAGCGGGCTTTCCGCAGTGTTGTGGTGGCGCTGAACCCGGCTAATGGAGGACGGGTATCCGCGCCGTTAAAAATTGCCAAGCGAACTCTCAGACTCTACGAGATGCAACGTAATCCGTACTTGGCCGTCCTTCTGGAGGGTCGCGGTTACGAGCAAGTCATAAGAAGCCAACGCCGCATTCGCGCCCCCGGTTGGACGGCCCGCCAGGAAATAGAGACCCTCGCTGCGACTGTCCCCCGCCCACGATCCGGGATTAACAAAGGGATACAACTTGGATCCGTTGAGGGGGATGGACCAACCCGGTTCCTGCTGGTGCAAGCCAGCCTCCGGCATAGCATTCGCATAGAAGGTGGCGATCTCTTGCGGGCTGGCGCTGCTGAGATAGGTCATCTCTGTGACCTGGACGGGTGTGTTTGTGGTAGAAGTACCTTGCTTCGCAAGCGTGGAGTGGGTCACCGCCACCTGCTGGGCATTCGGGTAGACCGGCAGGCCCGCTGCGGGGTTCGGATACCGCCCATACCCCAGCTGGACTGCCGTCCCGCCGGGATAAAGTTCGACAACTACCTCTAACTGCATCTGCCAGAGCATCTTGCCGGTGGGATCCGTCCAGCTGTAGAAATTGCGATTGTTGCCACCCTTCCTCAGCAGCCAACCCTTCTTGTGCAGCATCACGTCGTAGTACGCGGCCACTCTGTCCGGGAGTTCTATCGCGTAATAGGTGATGTCATTGCTCCAAAGGCTCTTTGTCTCGGTAGAAGTAACCGTGGCGTAAGGGTAGATCGGCACCTGCTCGATGTCGGGAAAGCGCGCAAGAGCCGGGGGCAGAACCTGTGGCAGGGCCATGGCCCATTTTTCGGTGGCCTCGGTCCGGCTGCGTGCCACGCTGATCGCGACGAACGCCAGGGTTATGAGCAGGACGGCTGCTTTTAGAATCCAGTGTAGCCGTTTCATGATCCCCTCCCTTAAGGGTGCTCAGGTAAGCACCCGTGCGATCTGGCTAATTAGCTCAACTCAGCACTCGTAAGGCGGTGGGCGAGGCGCGTGGCGCGGTCGAGCAGGCCGGCTTCCCAGCCGTGCAGGCGGGCGGCGGCGGCAGCGGGGTCGGCGGTGGTGAGTTCTTGGCGCTGTACGCTATCCCAACGGGCGGTGGGGCCGGCGCGGCGTTCCAGCGCGACTCCTGCCACCCAGGTCTCTGTTGGCTCTTCGGCATCAGATGCAGCATCAGGATCGGGCGCGCTTTGGCCGCGGGCCCAGTGGTAGAGGATGCGGGCCGCGCCGCGCAACTCCCAGCGCACCACGCGCATCTCCGCGCCGTCTGGTCCCCACCAGACGGCCACCACGCGCAACTCGCCCTCGCCGCCAAAGCGCAGGCGCACCGGCGGGCCGGGTTGCCGCTCCCAAGCAGCGGCTGCGTCCGCGCTCACCGCTTCGGTGGGT
>JALYUO010000251.1 GCA_030853735.1 Chloroflexota bacterium | reverse complement strand
GGGCGGGGAGGTGCCCCCGCTGCGGTTGCGGAGGAAGTCGGGCACATCGGCATCGGGCGGCGTGGTGCGGTTGCGTGGCAACGGGGTGGGCGCGGTGCCGCCGCCGCGCTCCGCCAAGAACGGCGGCGGCGGAATCACCTCATGGTCGCCTTTGCCCAGCACACGCGGGTTCAGCGCCTCGGTAGGTGCGGAAGCACGGCGGGCCGTCTCGTCCCCTGTCGGACCGGCTGCGTTCTCCGGCGGGACACGGATCAG
Source organism: Chloroflexota bacterium (assembly GCA_030853735.1). Lineage (GTDB taxonomy): Bacteria > Chloroflexota > Chloroflexia > QHBQ01 > JAICKM01 > JAICKM01. The sequence continues at coordinate 7,406 of JALYUO010000251.1, read as the reverse complement.
GCCCGATGTGCGCCGCCCAGTGGTGTTCTGCGGGGTGGGATTAGGGTTCGCATTGCCTTCACTCGCTTCGTCTGCCCTTCGGTTTGGGTTGCGGGCGGATGGTCCCCATTGGCGTGGCGGGTTGGCGGGCGTGGGCGGGGCCACGTCCGTCGGGGCACGCGAGTCGCCCAGGATGGAGAGCGTAGGGCCGTCCGGCGAATCGGGAGCGCGACGAGAGCGCGCTGTCGTGGGCAGATCGATAGGATCACGCTCCGGCGGGTTTTCACGGATGGTTGGCGTTTCGCGCTTGGGCGGCGGGTCGCGGTCGGCGGCGGCACGGGTGCGCGCCGCTTCCAGGCGCCGGCGCTCGGTCTCCAGGCGTTGGCGCTCCTCAGCGATCTGTAGGCGCTCCTGTTCGGCGCGACGGATGCGATCTTCTTCGGCCCGAATGCGCTCTTCTTCGGCGCGGCGGGCAGCCATCTGGCGGCGTTCTTCGGTGGCGGCTTGGCGGGCCGCGTCCTCCGCTTGGCGGTGGGCGGCTTCCTCGGCTGCGCGCTGGGTGCGGCGAGCGGTCTCCTCGGCTTCGCGCTGTGTACGCATAGCGGCTTCCTGACGCGCGCGTTCATCGGCAATGGCCTGCGCGGCGGCAGCGCGCTCGGCGGCGACTTCGGCGGGCGTGATCGGCGCGCCATATTGTTGCGACTGGCGCAGCGCGGCGGTTTTGAGGCCGCTGAAGCTGAAATCGTAGGGGCCACGCAGGTTGGTGCGCCGGGGCAGGTCAATGGCCCGCGGATTGCCGGTCGCGGCGGCCTGCTGGATGGCTGGACCGCCCGGATAGGGCAGGCCCAGGATGCGCGCCACTTTGTCGAACGCTTCGCCTGCGGCATCGTCCACCGTCTTGCCCAGCACGGCGTATTGGCCGTGGCCGTTCATCAGGATCAACTCGGTGTGCCCACCGGAAACGACTAGGCAGAGTAGCGGGAAAGTCGGGTCGCTGGGCGTGACGGTCTCCAGGTCCGGCCCACTGACGGGCGGCGGCGCGACCGGCGCATACTGCGGGCGACCGGCAGTGGGCCGTTGCGCGGGGATCTCCAGCTCGGCGGGCCGGGGTGGTTCGATGCCTAGCGCCCGCAAGGCTTGATCGGCGCGCCCGCTGGGCCGGGGCGGGGGCGGCGGCTCCGGCGTGGCCGGCGCACCGGCATCGAGCGTGCTGGGGATGATCCAATTGGAGTAGATATGCGCTTCGAGATGGTTGACCGCGATCAGCGGCTTATCGCGGGCGAAAGCCAGGGCTTTGGCGGCGTTGAGGCCGACCAGCAACGCCCCGGCCAGCCCCGGCCCACAGGTGACGGCAATGGCATCAATGCCGTCCCAGCCCAGCCCGGCCTGTTGCATGGCCTCGTCCAGCGTCGGGATGATGGCAAGGATATGCTGGCGCGCGGCCAGTTCCGGCTTCACCCCGCCGAGGGGCTGGTGCAGCGCGATCTGCGAGGCGATGCTATTCGCCAGCACATAACGCCCGTCGCGCACAATGGCGACCGAGGTTTCGTCGCACGAAGTTTCGATAGCGAGAATATTCACGAGCGTATCCCCATTAAATTCGCCATAGTCCCTCTTACCCCTTTCCTGTGGAAGGCTGCCCACTAGACAGCGGACGCGGACGGTCGGCGATTTCTTCGGCTTCTTGGCGGGCGATCACGGTGTGCAGGTCGGCGCGTAGGCGGGCGAGGCGGGCGAGAAAAGCGGGCGATTGCAGCGGTTCGCTGCCCATCATGTAGGCATCTTCGCCGTTGTCGCTGTAGTAGCGTTTGCGCGTGCCGGTGATGGTCAGGCCGTACTTGCGATACAGATTTTGCGCCACGGTGTTGGAGACGCGCACTTCGAGCGTCAGCCAGGTGGCGCGGCGTTCCACGGCCAAGTCTACCATTTTGAGGAAGAGCAGTTCGCCGATGCGCCGGCCGCGGTGGGCGGGGGCGATACCGATGGTCGTGACATGGGCCTCGTCAATCATCAGCCAGAGGCCGGCGAAACCCGCGATGGGGTAGGGGTTGGCGGGCGCTGCGACCGGCGGGAACAGGCCGGGCAGCAACCCCCCGAGCCACGTCCGCAGCGGCGACCCGGCGGCGGGCCAGACCAACGGCGTGCGGCGTTGCGCGCTAGGATGCACCCAACGCACCACCACATAGCGGTTGGTCGCCGTTTCGCGCAGTTCGCGCCGATACGCGCTGGCCGGCCAGGGGTTAGTGAAGCACTCGCGCTCGACCTGCGAGACTTCGGGCACATCGCCCATTTGCATTGGTTCGATGACGTAAGGCATAATGGTCCGCTGTCTGCTACTGCTCTAAATACAGGGCTTGCAACTGGGCCAAATCGTCGCGTTCGCCGCCTTGCGCGCGTTGCCAGGCCAGCTCGGCCAGATAGCCGGCGCGGCGCAACGAGGCGGCCGGCGGCGCAACACTCGCCAAGCGCCCCAGGCCGTTTTCTAACTCCAGCGCCACGGCGGGGTCAATTTCGCCGCAAAAAATGGTCGGCGTGTCCACGGCGGCAATCAGTTCGGCGACGGTGCTGTTCGTGTAGTCGGTGATGCGCTGCCAGACCCCGCCGCGCGTGCGGTAGAAGGCATGGACCAAGCGCCCGCGCCCGGCGTGCAGCACCGCGCAGACCGGCGCGGCGGTGACGGCCATTTGCGCGTAGCCCAGCACATCCAACGTCGGGATGCCCCAGATGGGGATGTCCAGCGCGTAAGCCAGTCCTTTGGCGGTCGCCAAGCCGACACGCAGGCCGGTGAACGACCCCGGCCCGGTAGCGACGGCCACGCCGCGCAGATCCGTCGGGGCCAAGCGATAGCGGCGCAGCATGGCTTGCAGCGTCGGCAGCACTTCGCGCGTTTGTTCGCGGCCCGCCAGCCACGTCTGCTCTACGCGCACACCGTCGCTGGGGTCATAGAGCGCGAGGCTGCACCATTGCGTGGACGTGTCGAAGGCGGCGATCATCGGGGCGGGTCTCCGTGCGGGTGGGCTGCGCCGCCTTCGCCGACCGCCCCTTGCGCGAAGGCTTGCCCCTTGAACTGCTCGGATAACTCGACATAACGCACGCCCTCGGCATGGAAGCGCAAGGCGCGCTTGGTGTCGGTGACATCGCTGAGGTAGATGGTGAGATGGTGGGCCGGTAGCAGCCCGGCGGCACGGGCCGGCCATTCGATGACCGTCACGCCGTCGCCTTCGATGTAGTCGAGCAGGCCCAGGTCGCGCACCTGCGCGGGATCTTCCAGGCGGTAGAGGTCCACATGGTAGAGCGGCAGGCGGCCGTCTTCGTACTCGTTGATCAGCGTGAAAGTCGGGCTGGTAATGTAGTCGCTGCCCACGCCCAGGCCGCGCGCGATGCCCTGCGTGAAGCTGGTCTTGCCTGCGCCGAAGTCGCCTTCGAGTAGGATCAGGTCGCCCGCTTGCAGGAGTGCAGCCAGCCGTGCGCCGATGCGCCGCGTCTGTTCCAGGCTGTGGCTGATGATGTCTACGTCGCGGGCCGGGCGCGCGGCGGGAGCGGCTCCGGTGCCGGCGGCCGGGCTGGGACGATCTGGCGGGCTGGGGGTGCGATATACCGACATAAGGAGCGGCTCCGGGCCGGCGCGGGCTAGACCTTGCCGACCCCTTTGCATTTGGGGCAGGTGCCGTGTACGTCGTGCCACCCGCCGGGGCCGGAGGGGTCCGGCCAATGCTCGTCTACCTGGCCGGTGCCCTCGCAGCGCGTGCAGACCATCGTCCGCAGCCGCTTACCCGGTCGCAAGATGAAAAAGACCATCACCAACAAGGCAATGAGCGGCAAGAGAAACGGTAGCATACTGTCAAAGCCGCTCATGCGCTACCTCTCCCGCCCAACTTCGTACAACCCACTAACGCCACGTCTGCTCCTCTACCCGCGTGCGGCCCGATAGACGGCCAATGTCTCGTGCGCCGCCCGCGTCCAGGGGAAGTGCGCGGCTTGCGCGGGTCCTGCCTCATGCAGGCGCTCCGCCACGGCCGCATCAGTCAGCACGGCACGCAATGCGGCGGCCAGCGCGCCCACCGAATGTGGGTCTACCAGCAGCCCCGCGTCGCCCACCACTTCGGGCAAGGCAGAGCGGTCAGCGGCAATCACCGGCAGGCCGCAGGCCAGGGCTTCGAGCGGCGGCAGCCCAAAGCCTTCGTACTCCGACGGATAGACAAACACCGTGGCGCTATTATACCACATAGGCAGGTCTGCGTCCGGCACGTAGCCCAGGAAGCGCACGGCCCGCCCGTCGTCGAGGCCCAATTCGCGCACCACGCGGAAAATCTCAGCATAGAACCAGCCTTTGCCGCCGCCGATCAGCAGCGGCACGTTGCCCAGTTCGGCGCGAACGGCGGCATAAGCGCGCAGCAGGGTGGGCAGGTTTTTGCGCGGTTCCAGCGTGCCGAGGTAGAGTATGCTCCTTGCCGGCACATCATGGGCGTGGCGGAAGGCGGCGACGGCGGCGGGCGGTTGCGGGGCGAAGCGGGCCAGGTCCACGCCGTTGTGTACCACCGTGACGCGGTGCGGGGCGATGCCCAGCAGCGTGGTCAGGTCGCGCTGCGTCGCCGCCGAGACGGCGATGATGCGGCGGGCGCGGCGCAGCGAAGCACCGGCCAGCGCGGTCAGATAGAGCCGTTTGAGGCGCGGGAAGCGGTCGGGGTAGCGCAAAAAAATCAGGTCGTGGACGGTGATCACGGTGGGCACGGGGCAGAGCAACGGCTGCACCAGCACCGGGCAGTGCAGCAGATCGATGCCCGCGCGCAGAGCGGCGACCGGCAGCACCGTTTGCTCCCAGGCGATGCGGACTTCGGGTTGCAGCGTGGGCCAGCGACTGGCCTGGATGCGCGCACGAGGCGACTGGGCAAAGCCGGGCGGGGCATTCTTGGCCCCCGGCCCGGTGAACAGCGTGTAGCGCGTGCTGTCGGGCTGATCGAGCAGGGCCGTGATCAGGTCGCCGATGTGCTTGGACAGCCCCGCCGCGCGGTAGTCGCCGGTGAACGCGAGCAGCTGGGCATTGAGGCCGATGTGCATGGGGGTATTATACAGGGGTCAGGGGTCAGGGGCCAGGGGTCAGGCGACGAGGGGACGGGAGGACGGGGGACGGGGGACGGGCGACTCAAGTCGCGGCTACAGCTACGAAGCCCGCCTACGCGGGCTGGAGAGGATAGTGGGGGCACGAGGCCGGGATCAGGCGATGGGTAGCGTAGTCTAGGTGATTTTCTTTATTCCGTGCCCCTCCTTTTTAATCTGTTGCACACGCTTCCGCATTCTGCTATTATGTTCACAACTGCACTACGCTTGGACTTCTAACAATTCGTGCCTAGTTCAGGCATGAACTAGGCCATATTTAGCAGCTTCGGTGATTTGGGGGAATGGTATGATCAACTCGAACAATCTAAGCGGGCAGATACTCAATAATCGCTATGAGTTGTTGGCTCCGCTAGGAAGTGGTGGAATGGCGAGAGTGTATCGCGGTAAGGATCGTGTGTTAGGTCGTACAGTCGCCGTAAAGATTCCGAAAGACTACCACGATTCTGAACTACGCCGACGGTTTCTCCACGAAGCGCGTCATGCGGCCCATCTTGCACACCCTAACATCGTAGCACTCCACGATGTGGGTGAAGATCGTGACATTCCTTATATTGTCATGGAGTACGTGGCAGGAACACCTTTGGACGAACTAATTGCCCAATCGGGTTCACTGCCTATAGAGCGTGCGGTTCAGATTACTATAGCTATCTTGGATGCTTTGCAACACGCGCACCAAGAGCAAATTATCCATCGTGACATCAAACCGGCTAATGTGCTGATTACCCCGCAAGGCAGGGTCCAAGTTATGGATTTTGGCATTGCTAAGGGCTTAGGAGACACCAGTCTGACAGGATCGGGATTAATAGGTACGGCTGCTTATATCGCACCGGAACTATGGCAGGGGCACGAAGCCACCGCGCAATCAGACCTTTATGCTGTAGGTGTTACGCTGTTCCAAATGCTAACTGGACAGTTGCCTTTTCAAGCGACTAATAACGCTGTGATAATGTATCATCATCTGTCAACTACTCCGCCATCTCCGCGCCAGTTGAACTCTGCTGTGCCGGTAGCACTGGCGCAAGTAGTGCTGCGCGCCTTAGAAAAAGATCCAGCACGTCGCTTTCGTACAGCAGAGGAGATGATGCAGGCACTTCATACACAGGTGAGCAACCGTCCCCCTAATCCGGCTAAAAATCCAGGCGGCAGTCCCATCGCCCGTTCACCCAACCCCCGTCCCCCGCACAGGACCGCGCCGCCCCCACCACCGCCCAACAACTTGCCGCGCTACCTGATGGGCGGTCTATTGGGGGTTATCGTATTGGCGATGCTGGTGCTGAACAATAATAGCACCACTGCGACTAGCACCCTAGCGGTGAATACGCCAGCGACGGGTACACTGGACGCACCAGTCGCAAACAATGCGAAAAGCGACGCGACTAGCGACGGCACCAAAGGCGCAATTGCGCTAGTCGAAACGTCGAAAGGCAACTTCAAGATCCAACTGTTCAGTGATCCGGCGACGCAAGGCACGGTTAAGAACTTCACCGACAGGGTAGAGAGTGGCTATTTCAACGGCAAAATCTTCCATCGCGTCGAGGACTGGGTGATCCAAGGTGGCGACCCGCTAGGCACCGGAACCGGCGGTGGCGACATTCCTGGCGAGTACACTAGCCACTCGTTCGTGAGAGGCGTGGTCGGCATGGCTTCAACAGCTCCCCACGCGGCGAAGGTCAATGATAGCCAGTGGTTCGTGGTGAAGAAAGACTCCACCTTCCTCGATAACAAGTACGATGTCTTCGGCCAAGTCATTGCGGGCATGGATGTGGTGGAGAGGATCTCTATCGGCGATGCGATGAGCAAAATTACGATGCAGCCGTAGTTATGGACGAAGACGAGACAGGCGGGATGACGCACCGATACCTGGCGGGCGATGAGTGGTCGGCGGTCAGCCGGTCCTACAACGGCCCCGATAATTGTAGAATAGTGCGTGCGGCGTGGCTACAGCGTGGCCTGTCGGCACGGGCGCAGCAGGCAGCGCCGCTACATTGCGGGCACGGGCGCAGCAGGCAGCGTCGCTACATTCCGCAATCCGCAATCCGCAATCGGCAGTTCCGCAATCCGCAATCCGCACGCGAATTGGCGGACCCGGCAGGCGGTAGTGTATAATAGGGGGTCCGGTGGCGCTTGGCTGCCGAGACACTTTCGGGCGAGATTGGGCATAGGTATCCACTCGGCAATCGGCTGACCTGACTGCGGCTGGTTGCGGGGGCTTTGGGTTTTGTATTGGGGAGAAGGGATGGGCCGCGATGGCAAAAATCTACATCGGCAACTTTGAGGCGGCCGATAAAGGCTTGTTGGAAGTGTTACGC
>JALYUO010000234.1 GCA_030853735.1 Chloroflexota bacterium | reverse complement strand
TACCTGGGCAGCGGATCACAGTGCGCGCTACGCGCAGGCCCACAAATATGCCGCCCTCTGGCAGACCGAGAACGTGTTGGGCATCGGATCCAAACGGGATGGCTACTGGTATCCTGATGCCCTTACGCTTCCTGTGTTGCCGGTGGACCCTCCGCCCGAAGGAGTCTAAGTGATGCCAATCCGTGCTGTCATCTTCGACCGCGATGGGGTGCTTTCCGATTTTGATATGCGGGCGGTGGGCGACTTCATCCTGCCGCTGGTGCCGCAATCCTTAGACGAGTTGAGCCGCCATTGGATCAAGTGGGTCAAGCGGGTCGGCCCGCCCGACTCGGTAGCCGTCGAAGATGAATACTGGCGCGCCTTCTGGGATTGGATCGCGGATGATCTGGCGCTTGACGCGGCTAGCAGAGCTAAACTCTACCGCTTCCAGTATTTAGATTATATTCGTGCGTACCCCGACAGCCGGCCGGCCATGCTGGCCGCCCAGCATGGCGGCCTCCAGGTAGCGGTCCTCTCCAACTTTTCGCTTTTGAGTTTAGATCAATCCTTAGAACGCCTCGGCTTGGCGGACTTAGTTGCTCTAGCTATATCGGCCACGGCGATTGGCGTGCGAAAGCCGGAGCCGGCCGCTTTTCTCACCGTGACCCATGCGCTGGGCGTTGCCCCTGCGGAATGTTTGCTTTTCGATGATGAGCCGGCCAATGTCGCAGCCGCCCGCCGCTTAGGTATGACGGCCTATTTGGTAGATCGGGCGACCACGGTGCCCGCCCCCGGCACGGTAACGGATCTCAGTGGCTTGGCCGACCTGTTAGCTCACGAAACCAATCGGCGTGCCTAATAGCCGGCTGCTTCGCAACCAAGCAAGGTGGCGAGGAGCAAGCCGTGAACGACGCGCACCGGCGTGAAGAGCGTTTTGCAGATCCATAGCGGTGGGTAGTCCATAGCGGTGGGCGAAAAGCCCCGGCGTAAGTACTCAACTCCACGTTCGATCAGGCCGGCGGGTACGGCATGACCGCTCCGTTGCCAGACCAGCATCGCCAGCACGACATAGGCCGTTTCCTCTAAAGTCGGTGCAAACCAGCCCCAACTGCCGTCGGCCCACTGGGTATGGATCATCCATTGAATGGCCGGCTCCACCAGGTCCGGCGCAATATCGTGCGCGGCCATCACACTATGGCCGGTCGTGTAATAAGGGCTGACCTGCCATTTGTCGAACCAATAGCCGCCACTGTTGCGCGTGGCGCGCAAGAAGCGAATGACTTTTGTTATGCGGGATCGGCTTTCGCGCGGATCGCAGTAATGCAAGGCATCCAACACATGGATGTTGGCGCTAATCGAGGGGTTGCGCTCGAAGGGATAGCAGCGAAAATGCCCCGGCTCTTCATATTGGTAGAGCAATTCCGGGTCTAATTCATAGCCCAGATAGCTCAACGCCGCAAAACACACGCCTGTGGTGTCCGACTCTTTGACCGGGACGGCGGCGCTAGATGTCCAACCGCTCAACGTGCCCTCGCTGTTCAGGCGTTGGGCCAACGGCTCCATAAGCGCGATCAGGCCAGGATCGCGTTGCGGAACCGCGTGTTGTAGATGGCGCAGCGACCAGCTTTCGTCAAATATTTCTAGTGGATAGGCAACCGGCACGCTGCCGTCCGCCGCCTCTCCCTGTGTTAGCTCCTGTAGATAGCGATAGGCCGTCCCATTGTTGGGGTCGTGCTGCAACACGTAGGCCGTGGCCGAGGGCGAAAAACTCACCCCACCGTTAGCCTCTTGCGCTTCACTGAGCCGGTTAGGATCACAGGTGTCACCCAGCATTTCGAGGCTCATCGCCAATGAGGTATGGCGGCTATAGGCCAGATGGGGCGGAATCAGCTCTAGTTTGGCGCGGCGCAGCGTTTGTAGATCGGCGAAGGCGGCGTAGGGCAAGGCCAACCCAGCCTGCTCGGCTTGCTCCAGCAAGGTAGGGAAGATCAGTTCAAAGCCTACAGTTTCCCACGGATCGCTGTGCTGCCGCCCGGCGTTGCGCCAGATGTAGCCTAAGCCTAGATCAATCTGCCGCTTGTCGGCAGTGCGCCGTCCCCAGCTATGCAAGGTCAGCACGGCGCGCAAGGTCGAGAGCAGGCGGTCATGGTAGTAGGGCCAGGGTGCGCCCCAACTGCCGTCGGCGTGCTGATGGGTGGTCAACCATTCCAGGCTTTGTGGGAATAGCGGGTGCGCCGTGCTGTCGTCTGCGCTGTCGCGCAACGCCGCCAACCACGCGGTATCGTAAGCGCCGGCTTGGAAGACTTTGATCTCCCGCGCCTCTAACTGCTGCAAAAATGTGTAGACCTGTGGTATAATTGACATACTACCCCCAAAGAAAACGGCATTCCCAATTAAACAGAACATTACGGAATGGTAATGTCCATCGGTTGATTGTACTATAACTACCCGCCAAAAGTTACACATTTTACCGTTGCATAGGCTAAATAGCATAAAAGTACCAGGTCGCCGCCTATTCTCTAGGACTAATGGGCTGATTTTTGCGAACCAAAGTACTAGGCGCTGCGATCTGGGGGGCGCTGCATCGTTTTGCGAACCGTGGCGCACCGCCGCCCCTCACCCCAAACGATGCAGCGCCTCCCAGATCGCAGCGTAGTTGCATCTAATGGGCACGGGCGACTGGAACGCGCCGCTACCGCTACGAAGCCCGCCTACGCGGGCTGGAGCC
>JALYUO010000192.1 GCA_030853735.1 Chloroflexota bacterium | reverse complement strand
CGGCGGTCCCACCGGCGTGGGCAAAAGCGCCCTGGCCTTCGCGCTGGCCGAACAACTGGGCGGCGAAATTGTCACCGCCGACTCGCGCCAGGTCTATCGCGGCATGGACATCGGCACCGACAAGCCGCCGCCGTGGGAGCGCGCCCGCGTGCCCCACCACGGCCTCGATCTTGCCGATCCCGACGAGCGGTTCACCCTGGCCGCCTACCAGGCCCACGCCACCGCCGCCATCGCCGCCATCCACGCCCGCGGCCGGCTGCCCATCCTGGCCGGCGGCACCCCGCTCTACCTGGCCGCCATCCTCGAAGGCTGGCAGATGCCCGACGTGGCACCCGATCCCACCCTGCGCGCCGCCCTCGAAGCCCGCGCCGCGACCGAAGGCTCCGCCGCCCTGCACGCCGAACTCACCCGCCGCGACCCCGCCGCCGCCGCCAAGATCCTGCCCGGCAACACCCGCCGCCTCGTGCGCGCCCTCGAAGTGATCTATACCACCGGTCGCCCCTTCTCGGAGCAAAGTACACGGGTGCCGCCCCCCTACCGCATCGGCTGGCTGGCTCTCAGCGCCGAACGCAGCGAACTGCACCGCCGCATTGATGCCCGCGTGGCCCGCGAAGTGGCCGACGGCCTGGTGGAAGAAGCCGCCGGCCTCCATGCCCGCGGCTACGGCTGGGAACTGCCCAGCATGACCGGCCTCGGCTACCGCCAGTTTGCCCCCTACCTGCGCGGCGAAGTCCCCCTCGAAGCCGCCATGCAGCAACTGCGCTGGGACACCCACGCCTTTGTCCGTCACCAATACACCTGGTTCCGCCGCAATCCCGCCTGGATTTGGATCGACACCACCGCCGGCGTGCCCCTCGCCGCCCTGCTCGCCCGCGTCCGCGCCTGGCACGCCGGCGGCTCGCTCGGCCCCTCCGACCCCCACGCCCTCCCCCAACCCCTCACCCGCTTCGGTAAGCCGCCCAAAGAGCGATCCCCACAAGATCACGAAGGGTTTTGATCCACGAAGGATCACGAAGATTCACGAAGAACGGCGATGGAGTGATCCGCGCAGGGCCGCGAAGAGACGCGAAGAATTTTTAAGATCAGCAGGATCTGAAAAGAGGGGTTCTGTCATTCTGAACGCAGTGAAGAATCGGTTGCTGAAGCACTTGGTCCCCGTAGCGGCGACCCATCCCGTACAGGGAGCAGCTATCGGCAGGTCTGTACCCACCCCGACGGATTCTTCGCTGCGCTCAGAATGACAGGTATCATAGGCTGAACAGTTACCCCAACAACAAGACCCGCACCCCAATCCCAGGTGCGGGTCACAATCCCCAAAATCCCGTTCCATTCTCCACGCCTTATCGCGCTTCTTCGCGGCCCTGCGCGGATCAAAACCCGTCGTTCTTCGTGAATCTTCGTGGCCCTTCGTGGATCAAAACCCTTCGTAATCCTTCGCGTTTCTTCGCGGCCCTTCGCGGATTCAAAATCGTTCTTCGTGATCCTTCGCGGATCAAAACCGGAACTAGGCCGAAGCCCCCTGCAACGCCACCGCATCCGCCAGCGCCAGCCGCGTCCCCAGCGGCAAGAAATCGAACTCGCGCGTCTTGCGCTCCTCGGCCTCCAAAATCGCCTGCAAACTGCGGAGCGCCCGATATTGCAACGCCCGGATCGCGCCCTCTTTCTTGCCCATAGTCGCCGCGATCTCACTGTTCGCATAGCCCGAAATAAACTTCAGACAGATCACCTGCCGTTGCTCGCGCGTCAACTGCTGGATCGCCACGCGCAATTCGCTCGAAGCCACACTGCTCGCCAACGCTGTCTCTGGGTCCACCGGCTCCTCGCGGATCAGCAACGTATCATCCAGCGGCAGAATCTCGCGCCGCGTGCGATAATGATCCACCACTAGGTTATGCGCCAACCGATACAACCACGACGAGAAGGGATAGCCATACCAAGTGTAGCGCCCAATCGCCTCCCAGGCTTTCAGAAACACCTGGTCGCACAGATCCTCTGCCTCGCACGGATTGCCCACTTTGTAGTAGATGTACTTGTAAATCTTCTCTACATACGCATGGTACAGCTCGGCGAAAGCATCCGGGTCCCGTTGCGACGCACGTTGGGCCAATTCAGCCTCATTAGCTAACATCCCCACTCCTTCCTGGTGTACCCCACGCCTCTCAGCCACTGCAAGGCACCACAACCCGCACTCTCTTCCGCCCAGCCTAAAGCAAGAACTATGCCGGGCGGGGGATCAGAGGTCGGGGCGAGGGCGAGGGCAGCTAAATTGCAGGCACTGCGGCGCGGAGCCGGGGCGACTGGAACTCGCCGCTACCGCTAC
>JALYUO010000190.1 GCA_030853735.1 Chloroflexota bacterium | reverse complement strand
CACCTGGGGGTGCCAACTCCTCTTAACTGAAGCTCCGGATCATTATCTGAATTACTATAGGTGGTTTGGCCTTTCGCATTAGTAGCTTTGACAGGTGCTGTGTCCCGTGTCTCAGTCAGCCGAGGATAGGACGGCTCTCTTGCCGGTGGAGGAGTCCGACGCAGCCAATTGGCTGTCGCTGGCGGCGGTGGCCCGCGTGTTGCACACCGCGCCGAGCAATGTGCGCCGTTGGGCCGACCAGGGCCGCTTGGAGGTGCGCCGCACCGTGGGCGGCCATCGGCGCTTTGGCCGCGCCTCGGTGCTGGCGCTGGCGGGCAGCGCGCCGGCCCCCGATCCGCCGCCGGATGCACCCGGCTGGCAAGCCCATTTTCAGCAGCCTGCTGAGGCCGCCCGAATGCGTGGGCTGGGCCAACGGTTGCTGGGCTTGCTGGTGCAATATGTGACCCAGGCCGGCGCCGACTCGCGCCGGCTGGACGACGGCTATGCTATCGGCCAAGCGTATGGCGCAGAAGCCGCCGCCGCAGCGGCCAGCCGGCTGGAGCTGGTTGAGGCGTTTCTGTTCTACCGCAGCAGTTCCATCGCGCTGGCCCTGCAAGGTCCGACTGCCGCGCTCACCGACAGCGCCGCCGTCACCGCGCTCTGGACGCGGGCCGACCACTTCATGAACCGCGTGCTGCTGGGCATCATCGCCGGCTACGATGCGCGCCTTGCAGGAACCAATGACGCGCAATGAATCGCGCCCCTACAACCGCCAAGCTCTCTCCGCTTCAGAACTCAACACTCAACACTCAACACTCAACACTCAACACTCAACACTCAACACTCCTTTACGCCGGGGCCGGAAACTGCTATAGTGGAGAGGCTAGGTCGCCACTGGGCTTGCCTATAGGTGGGAGCCAAATCGCTTTCTTGGGGGAGGAATCGCGCGTATGACTGATCTGCCAGAGGATGCGTCGGCTGCGCCCATAGTGGCGGGGCCGCGCTTCGGCCCGGTGTTTGTGCCGCCGCCCGACTCGCACCTCGACAGCGCCACGATCATCGCCATCGAAGAGGCCGCTGAACTGCCGACCTATGCCAAGCTGCCGGTGGTCATCACCCGTGGCGCGGGGGTCATGCTCTACGATGGGGCGGGGCGCGGCTACCTCGACTTTTACAGCGGCCACGCCGTCGCCCTCACCGGCCATTGCCACCCTCTGGTGGTCGCCGCGATCACCCACCAAGCGCAGCGCCTGATTTTCTACTCCAACGTGGTCTATAACGATGTGCGGGCGGTCTATGCGGCGGCCTTGATGCGGATCGCGCCGCAGGGCTATGGGCGGGTGTTTTTCTGCAACTCCGGCGCGGAAGCTATCGAAACCGCGCTCAAAATCGCCCGCAAGTTCACCGGCCGCAGCCGCATGGTGGCGATGGAGGGCAGCTTTCATGGGCGCACGGCGGGCGCGCTCAGTATCACCCACAACCGCCGCTATCGCACCGGCTTCGGCATTGGCCCCCTGGAGTCGCTGGTCAGCTTTGTGCCGTTCGGCTCGGCGGCGGCGGTCGAAGCGGCGGTCGGGCCGGACACGGCGGCGGTGGTGATCGAGCCGATCCAGAGCATCGCCGGGGTGCGGATGGCCCCACCGCAGTATTACCGCGATCTGCGGGCTATCTGTGATGCGGCGGGCGCATTGCTGATCTTTGACGAGGCGCAAACCGCTTTTGGTCGCACCGGCAAAATGTGGGCCGGCGAAGGCTGGGACGTGATCCCCGACCTGATCACGCTCTCCAAAGGCATCGCTAGTGGCGTGCCGATGGGGGCCACGCTGGTCAGCACACGCATCGGTGACACGGTTCATGTGGAAGAACACGGTTCAACGTTTGGCGGCAGCCCGCTGGCCTGCGCTGCCGCTGCCGCCACGCTCGACATCGTGATCGCGGAGGATTTTTGCGGACGCGCGACCACCCTGGAACCGATCATCCGCGCCGCGCTGGCCGACTTGCCGCATTTGCTGGAGATTCGCGGCCTGGGCTTGCTGCTGGGCTTGCGGTTCGACTGCCCGGCCAAGCCGATCCAGGATGCGCTGCTGGCGCAGGGCGTGATTCTCGGCACTTGTGCCGACCCGACCGTGCTGCGGATGATGCCGCCGTTGGTGGTTGAGGAAGCCCATATCGCCATGTTTGCGGCGATTCTACGCGATGTATTAGGTGCGCTGTAAGCCGGTCGCTAGTCCGGGCCGTCGCATAGCCTAAAAGTACTAGCCGGGGCCGCGCTACTCGGTACTAGCGTGGCCTATCTTTCCGCTCCACGCAGCGTTTTGATTGCTGAACTAGGAGGCACGGCTCGCCGGTCGCGAGTTCAGTCCCCGCTGCAAGAGGACGCGCCCCCACTTGCTGCGCCGACTCCTCGCAACACGAGTCCCCTGTCTCCACCGGAGCAACCCTTTGTGGTTGTTCCGGTTTTCTTTGCCCTCACGCGGCGCTACGGAGCGGACGGCAACACGGCGACCCGGCGACCCGGCGGTTGGAATAGGTTGCCCACTTGCGCTTGGCTGAGTCTTTTGGCAGACGATCATTAGCAATTCAGCTAATGATCGGGAGCAGCGACAGGTCCAGCAACTGCGGAGTTCGCACCCCCAGGTGCGAAC
>JALYUO010000118.1 GCA_030853735.1 Chloroflexota bacterium | reverse complement strand
GGGCCTGGGGCGGGCCAACGCCGCCCATGCCGCCCATGCCCCCGGTTCCCCCCATGCCGCCGATGCCCGCCATGCCCGCCATGCCGGAGGTGCCCGGCTTTGGCTTTGACCCGTTCGATGCCGCCTTCGGCAAAGGCCGCGAGCGCGAACGCGATGCCCGCAACCGCGAACGCGAAGCCCGGCTGCGGGAACGCGAAGCCCGCCAGCGCGAGCAGGAACACCGCCGCCGCCGCCGTGACACCGAAACGCTGGACAGCGAAACCGTGCCCACCGCTGGGAGCCCGCGCTACCTCCGCATCCGCGTGACCGAGGCCGGGGCCAAGCACGCCACCGTCAACGTCAACCTGCCGATCAGCTTGGTCAATTTCGGCCTCAAACTGGCCGGGCGCTACATTCCCGAATCGGCGGGCATCGAAATGGCAGCCATCAGCGAAGCGATCCAAAGTGGCGCGCTGGGCAAGATCATTGACGTGCAAGAGTCGGGTGACGACGAACACTCCGGCACACGAGTGGAGATCAGCGTCGAATAGGACGCGGCAACCCAACCCCAGACGACACACGGACCTGCCGCCGGCAGGCGCAAATCCACAGAAGGAGCAGAGCATGAACGCGACCAGCAACGGGCAAGGACTACAATTCGAGGTCGCCGCCGACGGCGCGGCCAACCTGGCCGTAGACGGCCTCAGTGGCGACATCACCATTCGCGGCTGGGATCAGCCGGCTATCCGCATCAGCACCACGGAAGACGACTATGCTGACAGCCTGGAAGATGTGCTGAATGTGCAGCATCAGGGCAACCAAGTACGGATCAACCTGTTGCCCACCAGCGACAAATGGGAAGGCTTGCTGGGCGGCATCGGCGGCAAATGGGCAGGCTTGCAGAACGGCCTCGACCTGAACATGAACGATCTGCGCCAGGGGCTGGCCGATCTGGGCCGTAGCCTGGGCCGCTTGGGACGCGCCGGCAGCGTGCCGCTCGACATCCAGGTGCCGCACCGCTGCGCCGTGACCGTGCGGACAGCCAGTGGCGACATCCAGGTGAGTGCGGTGCAGGGCAACGTGTTTATCCAAAGCGCGGCGGGCGATGTGCAATTGCGCGAAATCGAAGGCAGTGTGCTGGTCAAAGGCGCGTCTAGCGACGTAGCGATTGCCCGGCTGCGCGGGCGGCTGGGCCTGCGGACGATCAGCGGCGACCTGCAAGTGCGCGAAACGGAACTCGCCGCCCTGAGCGTCGGCACAGTGAGCGGCGATCTGACCCTCGATGCCGTGCTCTATCCGGGGGCCGACTACGACTTCCAGACCGTCAGCGGCGATCTGGACCTGCGCCTGCCCGCCGACACCAAAGCGGCGGTGGAGTTCGAGACGATCAGCGGCGACTTTGAGTGCCGGCTGCCACACCAGTCCAACCGCCAGAGTCGTCGCCACCGCCAGATCGCGATCAACGGCGGCGGTGATCTGCATCTACGTATCCGTACCACCAGCGGCGATGTGCAGATCGGCGGCAACAACGCCCAGGCCGCCGGCGGCCCGCCACCCGCTTGGGCCACCGCACCCGCCGACTCCGAGGCGAGCATGACGCGCGCCTTTTCGCCCGCCGAAAGCGCCGCCGCTCAGGCAGCCGTGGTCGGCGACACCTTCCGCGTGGACAGTGACCCCGCGCCCACCCAGCGCCTGCGCGCCGAGGCTGCGCCCGCCAGCCCGCGCCCCTCCGCCGAAATGTCGATCCTCGAAGCCATCGAGCGCGGCGAACTGACGGTAGACGAAGGGCTGCGCCGGCTGGCCGAACTGGCCGGCTAGGGTGCAGGTCCAGTGATCTGGAGCAGCGATTGGCCCCACCAACTGAGGAGTTTGCACCCCCAGGTGCGAACTCCGCAGGCGGCGCGTCGTTTGCACCTGGGGGTGCAAACTCCTCTTTCCTAATTTCCAGATCATTAGCTGAAAGACTATAGCATCCTAAATAGTAGGATCAGTTGGGGCGCGTACCGTCAACATGGTACGCGCCCCAGTCAGTAGCACACAAGGCTATTAGGGCAGTTTAGCGGCCAGCACATCTACTTGCTCGATAGCCGGCGGCTGGGCGAAAAGATCCGGCGCTTGCGCCAGCAGAGCGGCAGCGACTCGGCCCGCCAAATGAGCTTGCCGGCCCGCCTCGTCGGGAAAGGCATCAAAGATGGCAAAGGTCGCGGGGCCAAAGCGGATCGCAAACCAAGCCGTCGTCGCCGGCTCTGCTTGCACAAGCGCCAAGCCGCCACGGAGAAAGGCTTCGACCTCCGCCTCTTTGCCCGGCTTGGCTTCCATTCGCACCACCAATCCTACGTTGACCATGATCGATCTCCTCACACGTTAGCGTTCGCCGCAGAATACGTAGCCGTCTGGAGGCATTGATTGCAGCCCTACCGCACGCACCCGGCAAGCGGACAGATTATCAGTTACCGACAGACAGAAACCCAAGAGCAAGAGTTCGGCCACGCAGTAGTTGAACCGCCGTGCGCGATCATTTACACTAGCAGGGAAGACCATGCACCTACTGACCGCCCTCACCTATCGCCCGTTTGCGCTGCTGTGGAGCGGCCAGACCGTCTCGCGGCTGGGCGATAGCCTCTACCGCGTCGCGCTTGCTTGGTGGGTCTTGGAGCAAACGGGGTCGGCAGCGGTCATGGGCACGGTGCTGATCTGCTCGTTTACGCCGATGCTGCTCTTCTTGCTGATCGGCGGTATCGCGGTAGACCGCTTCCCGCGCGTGCGCCTGATGTTGGGCTCCGATGCGCTGCGCGCCGTCGTCATTGGCACGGTCGCGGCGTTGGCCGCCACACATAGCTTGGCGATCTGGCATATCTATGTGGCAAGCATCGTGTTCGGCTTCGTAGATGCCTTTTTCCAGCCCGCTTACGTCGCGTTGGTGCCCGACCTCACCCCGGCACCAGCGTTGCCCAGCGCCAACGCGCTGACCAGCCTGAGCGGCCAGATCACCGGCGTGGCCGGCCCGGCGCTGGGTGCCGGTATTGTCGCGTTGGGCGGCACACCGGTGGCTTTCGCGCTCGATGCGCTCTCGTTTCTCCTGTCGGCGGCCTGCCTGCTGCCCCTACTGGGCGTGCGAGTGCCGCGTGCCGCCGTAACGGAGGCTACAAACGTCTGGCAAGACTTGCGCGGTGGTCTCGCGGCGGTCACGGCGTCCCCCTGGCTATGGATTACGATTGCCCTGGCCGCGTTCAGCAACATCACCCTGAGCGCGCCGGTCGCGGTGGCGCTGCCCTTCTTGGTCCGCGATTCGCTGCACGCCGGCGTAGACGTGCTGGGCCTGCTTTATTCCAGCAACGCCGTCGGTGCGATTGGGGCCGCCCTGTGGATCGGTATGCGCCGGCAGCGCCGGCGGGGGTTGCGGGCCTACGGAGCCTGGGCGATCAGTGGCCTCGCGCTCGTGGGTTTTGGCCTGAGCCTACCGGTGCCGGTCATGGTGGTGTTAGCCGCGCTCAACGGCGCGATGCTGATGGTCTTCGGCCTGATCTGGACGCACACATTGCAAGAATTGGTGCCGCGCGATCTGCTAGGCCGTGTCTCCAGTGTGGATATACTTGGCTCGTTTGCCCTGCTGCCGGTCGGCTTCGGCATCGCCGGCTGGGCCACCGATCACTGGGGCGCGCCGCTCGTCTTTATCATTGGCGGCGCACTCACCACCATCCTGATTGCCCTCGGCTTGGCCCATCCCGCCATCCGCCGGCTAGATTAACCTAACGGCCAACGCTAATTTTGAGACTAATTTTTGACCGCTCGACCTCTTGCTACTCGGTAGTTCTGTGCTACAATCTGCTTACAGCTCCATGCGACAAAGAACCTCATAGCGACTAGGCGTTACAAGACACCAACGCCTCTATCCCTCCCCGCGCTGCGTCCAAGCTGCCCTATTTGTACCGTTATTAGAGAGGACCAACATCATGGCACAAGAACCTACACGACGCACTTTCCTACGGGCTTTACTGGGTATGGGCGCGGGAGTCGTGGCCGCCGGAGCCTTGCGCGCCACTCCTGTCGACGCTGCCGGCCTGAGCGCGCCCGATCTCAGCCCCTGGGCCACCGGGGCTACGCAGACCCAGATTTCGGCGGCCGATGCGCTGTGGCGATTACGCGAAGGCAATAAGCGCTTTGTGGCCGGGCGTTACCTGCGCCCCAACTCGCAGCCCAGCCGCCGCGTCGCCGTGGCTCCCGCCCAGCTCCCCTTCGCCGTGGTCCTCAGTTGCTCCGACTCGCGCGTGCCGCCCGAAGAGGTGTTTGACCGTGGCATCGGCGATCTGTTTGTCGCCCGCGTCGCCGGCAACTCGGTAGACGATGCGCTGCTCGGCAGCATGGAGTTCGCCGTTGACCACTACAACGTGCCGTTGTTGGTCGTGCTGGGCCACGAACGCTGCGGCGCGGTGACGGGCGCGGTTGACATGGTGACCAAAGGCACGACCTATCCCGGCCACCTACCGGCGATGATCAATCCCATCCGCCCGGCGGTCGAAGAAGTCGCTAACCAAAGCGGCGACATGGTAGACAACGCCGTGCGCGCCAACATCCGGCTGAACGTCACGCGCCTGAAAGAGTCCGAGCCGATCCTGGCCGAACTGGTCCACACCGGCAAACTCCGCATCGTCGGTGCCCGCTACGACCTAGACACCGGACGCATAGACTTCATCGCCTAACAGCCCACCGTCCGCCCAGAATGCTGGGGCGGGCGTGTAGGGCCGCAATTCATTGCGGCTCTACACGCTGCCGCCGGCAATGGGCTGGGAATCGGAGGGGCCGCGGGCGTGTAGAAC
>JALYUO010000113.1 GCA_030853735.1 Chloroflexota bacterium | reverse complement strand
TTGCATCTAAATTGGCGCGGGTGAGATCTCATTGATTATAGAAGGAGCGTAGAGAAAACCCACCTCCGGTGGATCAGAATCTGACCTTTAGCGGGTCTGTGGATGCTTGTCCTAGCGCGCCGTCTGTAGCTCGGCAGGCCGGTTACTCACCCCAATTTAGATGCAATCACCCTGGTTACGCAGCGGTACGCTATTGTAACGTCCCTCACCCTCTGCTATAATGAATCTAGTGCGCGAAAAGGCAAACGCTTAGGTAGTCCCCAACGAGTACGGCACACGGCCGTGCGCGACTACACCGCACAGGTTGCTGGACCGTGTGTTAGCGTGCGAGGTCGCCGTTATTCCGCTACGGCGCACGGCCGTGCGCGACTACACCGCACAGGTTGCTGGAACGTGCGTTAGCGTGCGAGGTCGTCATTATTCCGCAATCCGTAATCCGCAATCCGCATTCGGGCAAAGGGGGCCGGCTATGCAACTCGCGCAAGAACTCCAGATCCTGGCGGGCCTGCTCTGGTTCCTCCTATTGGTGGGGCCGGGCATTCTCGTGGCGACCTTCGCCAACATGATGTATGTAGACGGCGCGACCCGTGCGCCCGGCGCGGTCGAGGTCCACACGCGCGCGGCGGCCACGCTGATGACCTGGTTTATCGCCGAGGCTATCTGGCTGGTGCTGCTCAAAGTGCTCTACCTGCCCGCTATCGGCTTCGATAACAGCTTCCTCAGCTTTAGCGGCGCAAGCGCCTTCAACTACACCGATCTCTACCAATTGCAGGTGCTATGGGGGCTGACCTGGACCTGGATCACCCACAACCCGGCCCAGGCGTTGCTCTACATCGCCTTCCCCGTGCTGGCCTTGACGGCCATCGGCGTGATTGCCCGCGTCCGCGGCCGCGCCGCCTCGATCCCGCACATCCCCAAGAGCGAGTGGAACCCGTAAACTCCAGCCTTGCACCCGTCCGCCCGCTATGGTATACTGTTCCGTGGCGTAGCAGGACTACGCATTAAACCCTATTGGTTTATGTCCCGTCGCAGGTTGCCGGGGGTGACGTGTGGCGTGGAGCCTATTTATGTCCCGTCGCAGGTTGCCGGGGGCGGCGTGCGGCGTGGAGGAGGTCGGACCGCGAATGGCGTTGAGCAAAGAGGTTAAAGAGACTATTATCACCAAGTTTGCCGTGCATGAAGGTGATACCGGATCGTCGGAAGTGCAGATTGCGCTGCTGACCACGCGCATCAATGGGCTGGTGGAACACCTGAAGCTGAACAAGCATGATCACCACACCCGTCGTGGGCTGCTGGTACTGGTGGGCCGCCGGCGGCGTTTGTTGCGCTACCTGAGCAAGAGCGACGTGGCGAAGTACCGCGTCATCATCAGCAGCCTGGGGCTGCGCGAAGCCCGCCCGCGCACACGCTGACGCGGGGCCGGACGGAGGCCGTATCGCCGGGGGCGGTACGGCCTTGCCTTTTTCATGGCATACGCCTTGCAAGAGCAGACTAGTATGCGGTTCGGTGCGTGATGCAGGGGCAGGGACGATTGATAAGCCCCTGGCGCGCCCCAGGTTGGGTACACACGTAGGGTAGGGGAACCGTAGCAGGCGGGAATAGGCGTAGAAGGCTACGCACAGTGACGAATGCGCCCCAGGCGGGACCGCATCGCCCCAGAGGATGGGTGTCGCCGGTAGCGCGCACCCCTTACGCGCCCCCAGATCCCCGGTGGGGCGCAGCAACGATCACAGGAGAGAGGGAACCCAATGCAAGTATATGAAACGGAGACCGAGGTCGCCGGGCGCAAGATGAGCCTGGAGACCGGGCGGTTGGCCCAGCAAGCGCACGGCGCGGTGCTGGTGACGTATGGCGACAGCGTGGTATTGGCGACGGTGGTGGGCGCGTATGATGTGCGCGAAGGAACCGATTTTCTGCCCCTGACGGTAGACTACGAAGAGCGAATGTATGCTGCCGGCAAGATTCCCGGCGGCTTTATTAAGCGCGAAGGCCGGCCCACCGACACGGCCACCCTGACCGCCCGCATGACCGACCGCCCGTTGCGCCCGCTGTTCCACAAAGGCTATTATTCCGAGATCCAGGTGCAGCTCACGGTTATGAGCGTGGACATGAACACCGACCCCAGCGTGCTGTCAATCATCGGCTCCAGCGCGGCGCTCTGCATTTCCGACATCCCCTTCAAGGGGCCGGTGGGTGCGGCGCAGGTGGGCTATGTCAACGGCGAGTTCGTCCTCAATCCGACCTACGAGCAGCAGGCCGAGAGCCGGCTGGACATGATGATCGCCGGCAACCGCGATGCGGTGCTGATGGTGGAAGCCGGCGCGCACGAACTGACCGAGGAGCAGATGCTGGAGGCGGTGCAGTTCGGCCATCGTGGGTTGCAGGCCAGCATTGACATCCAGGAGCAACTGATCGCGCAGGCCGCTGTGCCCAAGCGCCCCTTCACGTCGCCCGTGCCTGACACCAGCGACGTAGACAAGATTAAGGCGGTCCTAGGCGACCGCCTCGCCGGCACGCGCAGCACCGATAAAGTGGCCCGCGAAGCCGCGACCGATCAGCTGAAAGCGGAAGCTGTCGCGGCGCTGGTGGGCGATGCGCCGGAAGCCGAGCGCGCCGCGCTGACCGCCCGCGCACAAAAAGCATTCTCCGCCATTGTCAAAGCCGACGTTCGCAACGCCATCCTCAGCGAAGGGCTGCGCCCCGATGGTCGTGGCCCCAAAGACATCCGCGACATCACGGTGGAAGTCGGCGTGTTGCCGCGCACCCACGGTAGCGGCCTGTTCACTCGCGGCCAGACCCAGGTGCTGACCGTTTGCACGCTGGGCACCAGCGCCGACGAGCAGATGCTGGACGGCCTGGGTAACGTCAACAAGAAGCGCTATATTCACCACTACAACTTCCCGGCTTTCAGCACCGGCGAAACCCGCCGCGCGCGGGGTCCGTCGCGCCGCGACATCGGCCACGGCCATCTGGCCGAGCGGTCGCTGCTGCCGGTGCTGCCCAGCAACGACGAGTTTCCCTATGTGCTGCGCTTAGTCAGCGAAGTGCTGGCGAGCAACGGCTCCTCCTCGATGGCGAGCGTCTGCGGTAGCAGCCTGGCCCTGATGGACGCGGGGGTGCCGATCAAAGCCGCCGTGGCCGGCATCGCCATGGGCCTCGTGACCGATGCGGACGGTCGCCGTACCGTGCTGACCGACATCCAGGGCGTGGAAGACAACCTGGGCGACATGGACTTCAAAGTCGCGGGCACCGCCGCCGGTGTGACCGGCTTGCAGATGGACATCAAGATCACTGGCCTCAGCTACGAGATCATGGGCGAAGCGTTCGCCCAGGCTCGTGAAGCCCGCTTGACGATCTTAGAGAAGATGAACGCCGTCATCAGCGAAGCGCGGCCCGAAATGTCGCTCTATGCGCCGCGTATCCTCAAGATCCAGATCAACCCGGAGAAGATCGGCGCGCTGATCGGCCCCGGCGGCAAGATGATCCGCAGCATCACCGAGGCGACCGGCTGCAAGATTGATGTGGAAGACGACGGCTCGGTGTTTGTCGCCTCCACCGACGGCGACAGCGCCCGCCGCGCCGTCCAGATGATCGAAGGGCTGACCAAAGAGCCGGAAATCGGCACCATCTACCTGGGCAAAGTGGTCTCGCTCCAGCCTTATGGCGCGTTCGTGCAGATCATGCCGGGCAAAGACGGCTTGGTCCGCATCAGCGAACTGGCCGACTACTTTGTGGAGCGCGTCGAAGACGTAGTCAGCCCCGGCGATGAGATCAATGTGATGGTCATTGGCGTGGACCGCATGGGCAAGATCAGCCTGTCGCGCAAAGCGGTGCTGACCGGCGTGATTCCATCGGCGGAAGACCAGGAGCGCGCCCGCAATGAAGGCCGCAGTGGTGGCGGAGGCGGTGCCGGGGGTGGCGGTGGTTTCAACCGCGACCGTGGCCCGCGCGATGATCGCGGCCCGCGCGACGACCGCCCGCCGCCCCGCGACGACCGCCCGGCGGCTCGCGAGGAAGCGCCCGGTCGGTCGCCCGCCCGCTATGCGGAAGAGGAACGCGCCCCGCGTGACCCCAACCGCCTGCCCAGCTACGGCGACCGTGGCCCCAGTCGCAGTGGTGGCGGCGGTGGTTACGACCGTGGCCCCAGCCGCAGCGGGGGCGGAGGCAGCTATGACCGTGGCCCCAGCCGCCCGCCCAGTGGTGGCGGTGGTTACGACCGTGGCCCCAGCCGTCCGCCCAGTTCCGGCTATGGCCCCGACCGGGGCAACGACCGGGGCCCCAGCCGCCCGCCTAGCTCCGACCGCACCCCGCCCAGCGCCGATGGCGAACCGGGCAACGAGCGTGGCCCGAACGACCGCAGCCCGCGCTGGTAACGGAACCGCTGACCCCTCTCCCCATCGGAGAGGGGTCTTTTCTGAGCCACGATCCCGCGTTAGGACGGCGGGCTTTGCCGGACGAATGGACCTCCACCAAACCCGGCGCATGGGTGGGTAAGCGATGCAAATTCTGGTTTTTAATGCAGGCAGCACCTCGCTCAAGTTCGCGCTCTATGAAGTGGTGCATGACGAGTCCCCGCTGCCCCGTATTCAGGGGCAAATCAGTCCGCTGGGCACCGCCG
>JALYUO010000097.1 GCA_030853735.1 Chloroflexota bacterium | reverse complement strand
CGGCGGTGCGGCCGGCCGGCGCGCTGCCGGTCCCGGTCGGCAACACTTGGACGGCGGCAGCAGCCACCTCCGTCGGCGCGGCGGCGACCTGGGTGGGTGCAATCGCTCCGACGGGCCGGCTGCTGCTGCGCCCGCCCAGGAAGCCGACCGTGCTCCCCAGCAAGACCAGCGCGCCCAGCAGCCCCACGACGATGCTGCATGACAGCCGGCCCAGGCTCCCTTTCGCCTGCACGCCCCGGACGGATTGCGGAGTGCGGATGGCGGATGGCGGATTACGCGGATCGGGGTCGGCGGTAAGGGCCGACTTTTCCGACCTCTCCCCCAGCCCCTCTCCTGAAGGGAGAGGGGAGCCGGCGTTAGGGGAGGCAGACTCCCCCTCCCGCTTTAGGGGAGGGGGTTGGGGGTGAGGTCGGTACGTGCGCCAGACTCCCCCTCCCGCTTTAGGGGAGGGGGTTGGAGGGCGCGGTCGGGCATCGGCAAGGTGATGCGGGTCGGGTCGGCGGTGGCGGCAGCGGCGATGGCCGCTTGCGTGGCCTGCACGAACTCGTCGGCGGTCTGGAAGCGGTCGGCGGGATCTTTCGCCAGCGCCTTGAACACCAGCCGCTCCATGGACGGCGCAATGGTCGGGTCGAGGGTGCGCGGCAGCGGTAGCGGCTCGTTGATATGCTTGATCACCACCGCGAAGGGCGTGTCGGCATCAAAAGGCACCCGGCCGGTCAGCATTTCGTAGAGGACCACGCCCAGCGAATAGAGATCGGTGCGCGGATCGAGGATGGCGGCGCGGCCCTGTTCGGGACTCATGTAGGCTGGGGTGCCGGAGAGCGTGCCGCTGGCGCTGACGTTGGAGCCGCTGACGATTTTGGCGATGCCGAAGTCGGTGAGCAGTGCCTGGCCGTCGCGGGTGAACATGATGTTGTGCGGCTTCACGTCGCGGTGGATCATGCCCTGGCGGTGCGCGTAGCCCAGCGCGCCGCCGATGGCGTTGATGAGGCCGCCGATTTCGTCCAGGCTGAGGCGGCGGCCGGTGCGGCCCAGGTCGTTCAGGCGCGCCTTGAGGTTGGGGCCGTCTATGTACTCCATGACCATGAAGTACTCGTCGCCTTCGCTATCAAAGTCGAACACCTGGACGATATGGGGGTGGCGCAAGGCAGCGACGGCGCGGGCCTCGCGGCTGAAGCGTTCGCGGCTGCCTTCGTCTTCCAGCAAGAACGAGTGCAGGACTTTGATCGCCACATGGCGGTCGAGGGAGGGTTGGTAGGCTTTGTAGACCTCGGCCATGCCGCCGCGCCCGATGCGTTCCAGCACGCGGTAGCGGCCCAGCGTTTTGCCGGTCAATTCACTCATGCCACGTCTCCCGTCAGCGGGTGCCGGTGGAGGCTGGGGCGACGGTGGCAGAGGGTGCAGCCGCCGGCAGGGCCGGCAGCGCCGTTCCAGCCGCAGTCGGCAACGCGGGCAGCGTCGCCAAGTAGAGTTTTTTGCCGCTCAGGACATAGAGTTTGCCGGCGGCCTCATCCACATAGATATTACGCAGATTATCGAAGGTGGAGTCGCCAATGGGGGCTTTGAGTTGCCCTTGCACGGCACCGGTCGCCTTATCTATGCGGATAATGCGCTTGTCGGCTTTTTCGACCAGGTAGATCGAGGCGCTGGCTTCGTTGGTGAACAGGGCGAGGGGGCTGCTGATGGTGGGCCAGACGGGCAGGGCGATGGTGGATTTGACTTCGCCGGCGGCCAACGTGGTGATGCGCCCGTCTACCAGCAGCAGGTGGATCGTGCCGTCAATCGCCATGCCGAGCGGGTTGCGGCTACGGATCTCGTTGCCGGCAGCGGCGCTCAACCAGTCGCTGGGCGGGTTGCTGTAGGCACCGGCGCTCCATTTGCTGATCTGGCCGGGCTTGGCCCACAGCAGGTAGAGGTTGCCGTCGTAAGCGCCCATGTCGCGCGGTTTGCCCAGCGCGGCGGCTCCGCCCAGCGCGAACGCCTGCCACACGCCGGTGGCGGGGGTCCAGATGTAGGCGGTGCGTGCGTCGTCGAGCGCGGCCAGGTCGCCGCCTTCGGCGGTGGGCCGCCAGGTGATGGCGATGAGCGGGGCCACGCGCGCTTTGCCGTCCACGCTGCCCACCAGATCGACCCTATCGCCGGGGGCCAGCAGGGGGCTGAGGACGGTGGTGGACAGGGCGAGGCGGTAGAGCGTGCCGGTGCCCTGATTGAGCAGAAAGGCATCCTGGCCTTGCACCAACACGGTGCTGAAATAGTCCCTGCCGGCGACGGCAGCCGGCAAGGCGGTCAGCACGCCGGTATCGCTGATCGGGGTGCCCGGCGCGCCCAGCGAGTCAGCGGAGTCGGCGGTCGGGGTCGCCGCCCCGTCTAGCGCCGCCGTGAGGCCGGCGGTGGGCGCAGCGGCGGGGCCAGGGTTGCCGGTGGGGGCGGTGGGCCGGTCGAGATCGACCAACAAGCGCAGGCCGGCCAAGCGGATCACGCCGTCGAGCTTGTCCATCTGGCTTTGCACGCGGGCGGCCAAGCGCCCCGCATCGGCGGAGCGGGGATCGGCCTGTTGGGCCTGTTGCACCAACTCAAACGCTTTGAGCAGGTTGTTGCGCTGGTCGGCGACGGGGCCGCTGTGGCTGTCGGCTTCGGCTTGCTGCGCTTGGGCCAGCAGGTTGTCCACTTTGGTGTTCTGTTGGCCGGCCAGCACGCCCTGGATGGCGAACAGCAGCACGCCCAACAGCACAACAACGGCCACGGGCACGAGCAGCCGCATGAGTGGGAACGGCGGTGCGGACGGGGGCGCGGCATGACCGGGCGCGTCGAAGTCGATCACGCGGTTGGGGAGGGCTTCGGCGGCAGGAGGTGCGCCGTCGTCGGGATCGTCCTCATATTCGTCTGCTGGGTCGCCTTCCTCGATAGTGATCTGCCCGTCAGGGTATAGGATGCCTGCTGCGCCGCGTTGGCGCACATTCTCAGGCAGGGTACTGCCCAGGACCGCGCCGGCTGCACCAAGGGTAGCTTTGCCGGCGGTGCCGGCTGCACCGAGGGTGGCTCTGCCGGCGGTGCCCGCCGCACCGAGGGTGGCTTTGCCCGCCGTCCCGGCCGCGTCCATCGTGGCCCGGCCGGCTGCGCCCATCACTGGTCCGGCGC
>JALYUO010000052.1 GCA_030853735.1 Chloroflexota bacterium | reverse complement strand
TTCGATGCGGCGGCGCTGGCGGCGCTTGGCCCGTTGGTGCTGCGGACGCGCCGCCCCGGCGACCGGCTGGCCCCCTTCGGCGCGGGCGGGCACACGCGCAAACTCCAGGATCTGCTGGTAGACGGCGGCGTGCCGCGGGCCGTGCGGGCCGGCGTGCCCCTGTTGGCGGTAGCCGACGGCCCGCTGCTCTGGCTGCCCGGTCCCGGCGGGCGGCGCAGCGGGGCCGCACCGCTCACCCCCGTTAGCGTGACGGCGGTGATCTTCACCTTTATTCCCCGCGCCACTGCGTATCAAGCGGACGCGCAAACCGTTGATGGATAACGAGGCTTAACGAGGGGTCAGGGGTCAGGGGTCAGGGGTCAGGTCGTCCCTTGATGCCTGATGCCTGATGCCTGACACCTGATGCCTGACACCTGATGCCTACGGAGAGGGAGCCCCCCATGTGGTATGACGCGAACATTGAGAAAATCTTAATTCCCGCCGACCAGATACAAGACAAAATTGCGGAACTGGGCGCACAAATCACGCACGACTATGCGGGGCAAGATCTGCTGCTGGTCGGCGTGCTGCGCGGCGCGCTGATGTTTATCGTGGACCTGGCGCGGGCCATTGATCTGCCGGTCGAACTCGATTTCATGGCGATCTCGTCCTATGGCGCGGCCACCGAATCGAGCGGCGTGGTGCGGATCCTCAAAGACCTGGACACGACCATCGAAGGCCGCCACCTGCTGATCGTCGAAGACATCATTGACAGTGGGCTAACGCTCAATTATATTGTAGAACACCTGCGGAATCGCAACCCGGCTAGCCTGCGGATCTGCTCACTCCTCAGCAAACCGGCGCGGCGACGCATGACGGTGCCGATTGACTACTACGGCTTCGATATTCCCGATGAGTTTGTGGTCGGCTACGGCCTGGATTTCCGCCAGCAATACCGCAACCTGCCCTTTGTCGGCGTGTTGAAGCCGGAGACTTACGGCGGCGGCGCATAAGGGCAGCAAACGGTCGCCATTTTCGTGCCCGCCCGTCAATCCAGCGCCGCCGGGCCTACGTATCAATATACAGAGATGGAAAACCGTGTAGGCATAGTGCGCTTCAGCAGAGCGCAGGCCGCCCAACACTACACCAACGCCCGGCCGTTGCCGGCGTGACCCACATCCCTATTCACCTAGACCCTTTGGAGGACATTCATGGGAGACAATAAGTGGCTCCGCAACAGTTTCGTGTACGTCATTATCATGGCGGCTGTGCTGGTGCTGTTGTTCGCCTTCCTGGGCCGCAACGATAATACTGCGCCCATCAAGTTGAGCACACTGGCGGAAGATATTCGTAGCGGTCAGGTAGAGAGCATCAAGATCCCGGAAGAGGGCAGCCAGGTTCAGATCAAGTATAAGAGCGGCCACAGCCCGGCGACGGGGGTTGTGCTGAAAGAGTCGGGCAAACCGTTTGCCGAGCAAATGCAGAATGAATACAAGGTTACGCCGGAGCAATGGCAAGCCGCCAACCCGCAGGTCGAAGCATCGAGCCAGTGGGGACCGGTGCTGAACAGCCTGACCTTCTTGCTGCCGATGGTGTTCCTGGTGGGCGTGTTTGTCTTTATGATGCGCCAAGCGCAGGGCAGTAATAATCAGGCCATGTCGTTCGGCAAGAGCCGCGCCCGCCTGTTCACCGGCAACAAGCCGACGATCACCTTTGCCGACGTGGCGGGGGTGGAAGAGGCGAAACAGGAACTAGCCGAGGTGGTCGAGTTCCTCAAATACCCCGATAAGTTCGCCGCGTTGGGCGCGCGCATTCCGCGCGGCGTGCTGCTGGTCGGGCCGCCGGGCACCGGCAAGACGCTGCTGGCGCGGGCCGTGGCCGGGGAGGCCGGCGTGCCCTTCTTCTCGATCAGCGGCTCCGAGTTCGTGGAAATGTTTGTCGGCGTGGGGGCCAGCCGCGTGCGTGACCTGTTCGACCAAGCCAAGCGCAATGCGCCCTGCATCATCTTCGTGGACGAAATTGACGCGGTCGGTCGCCAGCGCGGCGCGGGCCTTGGTGGATCGCACGATGAGCGTGAGCAAACGCTGAACCAGATCCTAGTTGAGATGGACGGTTTTGACAGCCAGACCAACATCATCGTGGTCGCGGCCACCAACCGGCCCGACGTGCTGGACCCGGCGCTGCTGCGCCCCGGCCGCTTCGACCGCCAAGTGGTGCTCGACCGCCCAGACATCAAGGGCCGCATGGCCGTCCTCCAGGTCCACAGCCGGGGCAAACCATTGGAGAAGGGCGTGTCGCTGGAAACGCTTGCCAAGCAAACGCCCGGTTTCTCCGGGGCCGACCTGGAGAACCTAGTCAACGAAGCGGCCATCCTGGCGGCGCGACGCAACCGCAAAACGATCAGCATGAACGAACTGGAAGAGGCGATTGATCGCGTTATCGCCGGGCCGGAACGCAAAAGTCGCATCATCACCGAGCGCGAGAAGAGCATCACCGCCTACCACGAAGTGGGCCATGCGATTGTCGCCCGAATGTTGGCCCATGTGGACCCGGTGCATAAGATCAGCATCATCGCCCGTGGCATGATGGGCGGCTATACGCGGATTTTGCCGGGCGAAGACCGCTATATGTGGACCAAGAGCCAGTTCAAGGACAATATGGCTTTCGCGCTCGGCGGTCATGTGGCCGAAGAGTTGATCTTCAACGAACTGACCACCGGCCCGTCGAACGATATCGAACGCATCACCGATATGGCGCGGCGCATGATCACGCAGTATGGCATGAGCAAAAAGCTGGGGCCGCTGGCCTTCGGCAAAAAGGAAGAACTGGTCTTCCTGGGCCGCGAGATCAGCGAGCAACGTAACTATTCCGATGAGATCGCCTTCGAGATCGACAAGGAAGTGCGCGCCCTGGTGGACGAAGCCTATCAGCGGGCCAAAGAGATCCTGACCACGCACAAGGACAAGTTGATCGAGATCAGTGACCTGCTAATCGAGCGCGAGACGCTGGAAGGCGAGGACTTCGAGGCGTTGTTCGAGAACATCCCGCGCCCCGAACCGCGCGTGTTCGGCCCGACCTTCGCCAAACCGGTCCTGCCGGCCACGCCGCGCCCCATCCCCGCGCCGCCGGGGCTCCAGGGTGCGCCGGGCGTTGCTTCGCTGCAGCACAACGAGCCGCTGGGCTAAGAGTGCAAAGTTGAAAGTGCTTTAGCTTTGCGTGTGAGCTACGACAGGGCGTGATCCATAGGGATCGCGCCCTGTCGGTTTGTGCCGCCGACCTCACCCCCAACCCCCTTCCCTACGAAGGAAGGGGGAGCGAGACGGCGGATAATCTAGTCCCTACGATGACGACCTATACGACGTAGACTCCCTCTTCCTTCGTAGGGAAGGGGGTTGGGGGGGTTGGGTCCGGTAGATGGCGCCCTGTCGGTTTGTGGCGGGGCGCGGGCAATGTGGTACAATGGGCGCACCGGTGGCGGCGGGTGGGTCACGCCGGCGCAGGATGCGGCCAGACAGAGAGGGTTGCGGGCTTGATGCAGATCGTGACGGGACACGCGGACGCGGCGCTGGCCGCGCGGGTGGCGGGGGCCGAGGCGCTACAGGCGCACTTGGCTGCGGCGGAGGCATTCGTGGCGGGTGCGGCGGTCACGGCGGCGTTGCAGGCGGCGTTCATCTATCACAGCGCACGAATGCAGGGCAACTCGATGAGCGCCGCCGAAGTAGCCACTGTGCGGGCGCGGGGCACAGTAGCCGGCAAAAGCGCCAACGAACACCAAGACATCCGCAATCTCGATCTGAGTCTTAGCTATGTGGAGACCCTGGCCGGAGGCGAGATGCCGTTGACCGAGCGGCTGGTGCGTGTGTTGCACGCGCTGGTGATGCGCGATCTGACGGGCGAAGCGGACGCATCCGGCAGCTATCGCAGCAGCGACCTCGCCCACCTCAGCTATCCAGTGCCGCCCGCCGTGGATGTGGTAGCGGCCATGGGCGGCTTTGGTCGCTGGCTAACCCTCAAACCCGAGTCGGCAGAATATCTCGCCAGCCCGATCCTGCGCGCCACCTATGCCCACACCCGCCTGCTAACCATCCACCCGTTTATCAACGGCAACGGGCGCACGGGGCGCTTGCTGCTGAACCTCTTGCTATTGCGGGCGGGCTTTCCGCCGGTCGCGCTCGACAGCGCCGCCTACCCGGCCTACTTGCACAGCCTGGACGCAGCGGGGCGCGACGGCGACCTCACCCCCATCCTCAGTCTGGTGCTAGACGCGGTAGAGCGCAGCCTAGCCGCCTATGTCTAAAGCGAGGTAGACGATGAGGCATAAGTATGTGCTTATTGTTGCTTGGAGCGAAGAGGATGGGGTATATATCGCTACTTGTCCGGTATTTCCGGGCGTGTCGGCATTTGGTGATACCCCGCAGCAAGCGATTCAAGAGCTGAATGGGGCACTCGATCTGGCAGTGGAGACCTACGAAGCGGAAGGCTGGACCCTACCTACACCGACCTACGCCACTCCCGAAGCTACGCCGTCGGTAAGGCTGCCGACCAACGCAGCATAAGACCAATGTAACCTGCGCTGGGCCTGCCTAAGTCAAGCCGGGACCAGCAACCCAAACAACGACCCGGAGGATTCAGACGAATCCTCCGGGTCATGTTCTTAGCAAGGCAGGCGGAGCCCGCCGTTATTTGCTGATAGCGAGGAACAGCACGCTATGACCGTGGTTCATCGAGTTGCGGATGGTCGTGTTGCCGCCCGCCAGCAGATACTGGAACGGGCGCACGAAGGGAGCAAACTCGCTGTCATAGCTGTCTTTGCTGCTACCCTGCATCATCGGCTCTACGCCTTCTTGACGGATTTTGCTGAAGTCCACATAGAGCGTGGCCGTGCTGTTGGCGGGCACATGGGCCAGCCGCGCGCGGATGGTGGGATCAGTGCCCATACCCTTGCCTGCGCCGCTCAACACGCTGTCGGCGTAGGTCTTCGCGCCTTCGGGGTCGGGATCGCTGGAGCCGACGGCGTAAACCTTGTCGCCGACCACGCCGTAAAGCGCCGGCAGCCCTTCGATGCTGAACAGCGACGCATTGCCCACCGCGACGGTTTGCGGCGCAGCGCCGCCTTGCTCGGTCATGCTCTGGTGCAGCTTATCCAGCACGCTGCTCATCTTCGCGCCGTCCCCGGCCTTGAGGCGCAGTTCCAGCGCGCCGGTCAGAATCGGGGTGTCGGTGCCGCTGTGCCCGCCGACGCTGACCAAGTAATCGCCGCCCAGCAACGGCAGCACATCCTTTTCGAGATCCACGCCGGTTTGCTTTGTGATCTGCGCCAGGCCGTCGTCAATCTGCTGTTGCATCCCTTGCTTGCGGTAGAGGTCCAGCGCCTGGGTGATCTGGGTTTTGAGGTCGGCCCCGCTGTAGAAGGCCCAACTGCCGGCGGGCACATCGTTCAGCGCGTCGGCGGCGGGCGCGGCTCCGGTGCCGACCGCTTGGCCGTCAAGCTGCGTATCGCTCACTGTGTCCACTTGCATCCCGTCGTCGTGGGCAGACAGGCTCATGACCGCTGCGCCGCTCACTTTGACCATCTTGGTGGTAGGCGGTGCCGGCGTGCCGGTGCTACCGAGGGCATCGGTCAGGTCGGCCTGCACCTTGTCCGACACCTGTTGAATGATGTTATAGACGCTGGTCATGTTGATATAGGTCAGGCCCAGGCGGTCTTTGGCGGCGGGCAGGTCGGCTTCCAGGCTGGTGTAGGCGGCGCTGTCGGCCAGCGCCCCATTCGCCTTGCTGTCCTTGAAGCGGTCAATCACGCCGTGCAGCGTGTTCTGGTCGAAGGTCATGGCGGCGGTGCTGCCCAGCAGCGCCACATAAAGCGGCTGGTCTTTGGCATCGGTGGCGCACTGGGCGGTCGAGATTTTGCGGATCTCCACGTCTTTGTACTTTTCCACCACTGGGATGTCGGTGACTTTGCCGTTGCCACCGGGCACCTTCTTCAAGCCGCCGGGCAAGCCTTGCTTCGCCAGGGTCGCCAGATCCAGGTCGGCGATCATTACTACTTTGGGCAGCAGCAGCTTGCCGACATCATCACCGGCGCTGTCGCCTTTGAGGGTGAGCATTTGGGTGGTTTCGGCTTTTGAAAGCAGCAGCATCGCCAGCGTGACATTATGCCCCAGAAAAGCAGTCGCCTCTTCATACGGGACGGGCGTGCCACTGGCGGGAACCGCGTCGAGGCAGCCCTTGACCGTCGCGGTCAGCGTGTCACTGACGGAAGCGGTCTGGCTTTTGATCTTGTCTAGCGCCGCCTGCCAACCGGGCTGGCCCTGGAAGGCCGCTTGCATCTTATCCAGCGCGGCCTTTTGCCCACCGGCGGGGTGCGGATCGAAGCTGACGAAGGCCAGCACATCGGCGGGCAGCAGTTTGGTGGCGGCGACCGGCGATAAGGTCTGCGTCGCCAGGTAGGCGACACCACCCACCCCGACCACGGCCAGCAAGGCCAGCGCGATCAGCACGTTCCGCAGCAAATGGCCTTTGCGGGGCGCTTGGCCCGGCGGGGGAGCCGCAACGGGATACGGCGCGGTGGGCGGCGGTGCGCCATACTGCCCCGGCGGTGGCGCGCCATACTGCCCCGGCGGCGGACCGGCGGCATATTGCCCCGGCGGCGGCGCACCATAC
>JALYUO010000049.1 GCA_030853735.1 Chloroflexota bacterium | reverse complement strand
CCTCCAGGTGCGAACTCCTCTTGCTTAATTTCTAGATCATTATCTGAATGACTATAGGGGCTTGACAGGCTGTATTTAACGTGTTAAGATGTGAATGAACGTTCAATCAATATAATGATTAACTATTCATAAGGAAGACCATGAAAGACGCGATCCAAGAGCAGCTTATCGCCGCACGGCGCACGCAGATCCTGGATGCCGCCGCTAGGGTGTTCGCTGAACAGGGCTTTCACCCGACCACGATCAAGGCGATTGCGCGGGCGGCCGGCATCGCCGACGGCACGATCTATAACTACTTTGAGAACAAAACGGCCCTGATGCTGGGCATTTTGGACCGCATGAACGAGTCGGATCAGCGTGCGGTAGATTTGTCGCAGCTTACTAACGGGGACTTTCGCAGCTTGATGCGTGCCTATATCCACCACCGCTTAACCGTCCTCAAAGCAGACAACTTCGCGGTATTCCGGGTGGTCGTTTCGGAGGTGATGGTCAACCGTGAACTGCGCGAACTGTACTACCAGAAGATTCTGGCCCCGACTTTCAGCACCGCCGAAGCGTACTTTCAGCAGTGGGCCGCCCAGCACATCATCAAGCCGGTCAACATCAGCCTCGCCGTGCGGGCCGTTTCGGGCATGATGCTGGGCCTGATTGTGCAACACATTATGGGCGATACGATCTTGGACGCGCAATGGGATGCGCTACCGGAGTTTCTGACCGATCTGATTTTAGACGGACTAGGGAGTGAGCCGGCATGACCACGCAAACTGTAACCGCACCGAGGCAAGCTATCGCGCCGGTGGACATCACCAGCGCCGCGTTCAAAGCCGATCCGTTTCCGTTCTATGCCCGCCTGCGTGCCGCCGCGCCCGTGTTCCCGGTGCGGCTGCCCAGCAAGCAGCGGGCG
This sequence comes from Chloroflexota bacterium, assembly GCA_030853735.1. Lineage (GTDB taxonomy): Bacteria > Chloroflexota > Chloroflexia > QHBQ01 > JAICKM01 > JAICKM01. The sequence continues at coordinate 4,926 of JALYUO010000049.1, read as the reverse complement.
TGGCTGGTGACGCGCTATGATGATGTCCTCAGCGTGTTGAAAGACGAGCGGTTTGCCAAAGACCGCCGCAATGCCATGACCCCCGAACAGTTGAAAAAGATGCCCTGGCTGCCGCCGATGTTTAAGGCATTGGAGCGCAATATGCTCGATCTGGACAGCCCCGACCACACCCGCCTGCGTGCGCTGGTCCACAAAGCCTTCACGCCGCGCCTGATCGAGCAGCTGCGCGACCAGATCCAAGCCCTGACCGATGAATTGTTGGCGGCGGTCGCGCCACAGGGCGGCATGGACCTGATCGCGGACTTCGCGCTGCCGCTGCCGCTCACCATGATCGGGCGCATCTTGGGCGTGCCGGTCGCCGACAATGCCAAGTTTCACCGCTGGGCCAAGATCGTGGTTTCAGCCGGCACCAACCGCAATCTCGTTGTGCTTGTGCCCACCATCATGCGCTTTATGGGCTATATGCGGGGGATCATCAAGGCGCGGCAGAGCCGGCCGCAGGACGATCTGATCACGGCGCTGGTGCAGGCCAAAGAGGGCAGCGACCAACTGAGCGACGATGAGATCCTGGCAATGATCGTGCTGCTGCTGATCGCCGGCCATGAGACCACCGTCAACCTGATCGGCAGTGGCACCCTGGCCTTGCTGCAACATCCCGACCAGTGGGCCAAGCTGCGCCAAGAGCCGGCGCTGATCAAGCCGGCACTGGAAGAATTGGTGCGCTTCGTCTGCCCGGTGGAAACGGCCAGCGAACGCTATACCCGTGCCGACATCACCATTGCCGGCACCACGATTCCGCGTGGCGAACTGGTGCTGGCGGTGATCGGGTCAGCCAACCGCGATGCCGCCTATTTTGACCAGCCGGATAACCTCGACATCACCCGCACCAACAACAAGCATTTGGCTTTTGGGCAAGGCGCGCACTACTGCCTGGGAGCTGCCCTGAGCCGGTTGGAAGGGCAAATCGCCCTCAGCACGCTGGTCCAGCGGCTGCCCAATTTGCGCCTGAGCGTTGCACCGGATCAACTGCGCTGGCGCAGTGCCTTCCTCCTGCGCGGGCTGGAGGCGTTGCCCGTGCGGTTCTAGGCTGCCGTCCACCCCATCTGTTGACCAGGCACTACGGCACGGCATCCAGCTTAACGACCGCATTGCTGCCGGTGTCTACTACATACACCGCGCCGTCCTTGCCGATGGTGAGGCCGGTCGGCAGGCTGAGGGCGGTGCCGGCGGCGGTTTTGCCCGTGCCCAGCAGCTTGCCCGTCGGGTCGTATTTCAGCACCGCCTTGCCGGTGGGCGCAGTGGCGTAGAGATTGCCCGCGCTGTCGAGCGCCAGGAACGGCTCCAGGTAGGGACCAGGATCCCAGGCACCGGCGGGCACCGGCCATTGGGCGACCGCCTTGCCGCCGGCAGCAAACTTCTGGATGCGGTGGTTGTTGGTGTCGGCCACATACACGCTGCCGTCCGCGCCGACCGCGATGCCGATGGGTTCGTTCAGCTCGCCGGGCTGGTCAAAGGCGACGGCGGGCGCGGTTTTGCTGGGACTCATGCCGCTATTGATCTGGCGTTGATAGGCTCCGTTGCGATCAAAGACCAGCACGCGCTTGTTGCCGGTGTCGGTGACATAGAGTAGACCATCGGGGCCGAAAGCCAGCCCCCGTGGGCCGTAGAATTTGCGGTTCGGGTCGGGGTCGTTCGGCGCGGCGGCATCGGCCAAATTGAGGAACGATCCCCAGGTGGTCAGCGGCTTGCCGGCCGGATCAAACTTCTCGATGCGGTGGTTCCAGGTGTCGGCCACATAGATATTGCCGTCGCTATCCACGGCGATGCCGCTGGGGCCGGTGCCTACCGCTGTGTCCGACAGTTGGGCGAACTGACCGGGGTCCGCGCCTTTGCCGCCCCACAGCGCCAGGAAGGTGCCGGCCGGGTCGAACTTCTGGATGCGTAAGTTGCCGGTGTCGGCCACATAGAAATTGCCCGCCGCGTCTTGGGCCACGCTGCGCGGCAGGTTGAGTTGGCCGCGATTGGGGCCGGCCGCGTGTGTGAACAGGCCGACCGGGGTGGCCTGCGGATCGAAGACCGGCCCGGCGGCGGTGGGCGCGGCTCCCGGCGTGGCTCCGGCCACGGGCGGTGCGGGGGCCACGCCCGTGCCGGCGATGGTGTCCTTAACCGCGTAGATCACCGTGTCGCCGGCAGTCGCGTGGAAGACGGCGGGCAGCGCCTGTTGGAACAGCCCCTCGGCATAGGGGGTCATCGTTTGATTCGCCGCCTGCGGTGCCCAGCCGGCTTTGCCGCGCTCCACCGCGCCGGCAAAGACATAGGTCACGGCATACTGATGCAGCACCTCCAACAGGCGGGCGGCAGTGAGCGGTTGCCCGTTCGCCGGGTCCACGCCCTGATAGATGGCATTGACCACGCTGCGCCGGGTGGTGATCTCCTGGCGCAGGGCCGGTTGGCCGGTGCGCCACAGCGCCTCGTGCGAATTATCCCACGCGAGCAGGGTGGGAATGCCGGTATAGGCGGCGACAATACCGGGCCGCCCGTATTCATCCCCGCCGGCTTCCAGCACTCTATCGCCGGCGGTGGCGTGGGCGTTCAGCCAGTTAATCGCCTCCAGGTCGCCGGGCTGCTCGTTGCCTACCCAGGCGGTGCCGTCCAGCCCTTTGAGTGGGCCGTTCCCCAGCCCCTGGCGCGATTGTGCGCCATAAAACGGATAGAGCAGCCCCGACGCGACTAACAGCAGCGCGACGACGGCCAGCACCAGCGCCGCCAGCTGGCTGTTGGGCGACGGGCTTTCTGCCACGATGATCCGCTTGCGCCCCGTGGCGGTCGTCACTTGGCTGGCCTGGGGCGTGAAAGCGCGGTCCAGCACCTGCCACAGGCCGTAGGCGGCGACCACCGCCCAGAGGGTCCAAATCTGGAAGTAGAACTTGAACAGGGTATTCATCCGCATCTGGAAGTTGTCTTTGAGAAAGACCACTTCGACCACCAGCCCGATCAGGGCGGCGACGGCGGTGAGCAGCAGGGCGAAGTTGCGGTCGCTGCGCTCTGGTTGCTGCCAAATCAGGGCCAGGGCCACGCCGGCCACCGGCACCAGCAGCGCGAAGAGTGGGAAACGCAGCAGCACGGCCAGCACCAGCGCAACCACGATGAAGCCGATCCAGATGGCCGGAGCCCGTTGCGCGCCCGGATCGGTCCGCAGCAGGTCGCGCAGATAGCCGACCAGCGTGCTGCCCAGCCAGACCAGAATGGGCAGCAAAAAGATGCCGAAGATGACCAGGAAGCCGAGAATCGTTTTATCGGCGGTGTTGATTAGCAGCAAGCCGCCCAGTTTTTGCAGCAGGCCACCCAGCACGGGGATGCCGGCCAGATTGGCGGGCACGGTGGCCGAGTCGCCGCCGACCAGCGAAACAAAAGTCAGGTGGAAGGGCAAGAAGGTCAGCACGCTGAGAGCGACGATGAGCAGCCCCTGCACCAGCCAGGGCCGCAGCCAGCCCCAGCCCGCCGCGTTGTCCGTTCGCCGTTGCGCGGCCAGCAGGGGTATCGCGCCGGCCAGCACCAAGATGCCCAGGTAGGTGGGGTAGTCCCAAGTGTTGCCGGCATAGAGCGCGCCCGCCGCTACGCCCGCCGTGATCAGGGCCAGCCAGCCGCCGACCGTCGCCGGTAGGCCGGCGCGCCAACTGCCGCCGGGCCGCGCCTTGCGCCGCGCAAAACCGAGCGCCAGGGTCAGCGTCAGCAGCACGAAAGGCAACATCAGCACATGGGGGTGCATATCGGCCAGGATGAAGGAAAAGGCGGGAAACTCGTTGATCGTTGAAAAGCCGACCGCCGTCTTGCCGCCCGACGCAGTGCTATAGTCTTGGATGATACGTGAAGGAGCCCACCAGTCGTAGCCAGCCGCTTTGTTGCAGAGCAGGCAGAAGGTCCAGCCGTTGCCCTCGATCTCCGGCCCAGTATGCGTGGCGAAGCTAACGGTTAGGTTGCCCATCGCCGCCAGCATCAGCGCCGCCAGCACCGCGTAGAGGATAGGCGAGAGGAAAGGGCGACGGGCGATCACCGCTGGCCGTGCGCCTTCCGGCGTGTCCGGCCCCGCCACGGGGCGCTGCACGGTGCCACTGATCAGGTTGTAGACCAAGCCAAATGCGCCGAGCATGGTCAGCGCGAAGAGGGTGGTGGCGGCCAGATTGAAGGCGACCGCCGGGATCACGCCGCTCAGACTGGTCAGCGCGGCGATCAGCACATAGCCGAAGTAGTAGTAGTTGATCGATTGGCCGGCCAGCCACATATCGTGCGGCGGAAACATCCCGCTTTTGAGGATCGAGTTCAGGAAGCCGAAATCCATGAACTTTTCCTGATCCACGATGCTGGGGTTGCCGGCGCGGACCATGCTCCAGATGAAAAAGGCCAGCGTGAACAACACTTCGGCGCTGACCAGATAGCGTAAGAACGCGGGGCGGCGCAGGCGGGTGCGAAACTCGCCCAGCAAGGCCCGCCCATCGCGCAGCAACAACCCGACCGACAGCACGCCCAGCGCCAGCGCACAGCCCAGCAGGGTCAGCCGTTCGAACGGCAAGAGGTGCAGCATCGCCAGCAGATAGGCCAGCCAGCCGACCAGCAACAGGCCCAGCGCCTTGGCCGCCGCGTAGCCCCGGTCGGGCAGATTTGGCAATAGCGCCGCCGCCAGCGGCACGGCCAGCAGGCCCAAGAGTTCTATCGTTAGCCACCAGATCAGGGCATCGCCCATGCCGTCGTTCCTCCGCTTTGGCTAGACCGCTTCTCCGTTACAGCGTCGTATGTCACGAAGCCTCATTATACCGCGCCCGGCGTTCCTGTGCCATAGGGCCGATGACCTAACGGGTTAGTGGCACTATGGCCTTAGTATGATCTAGGGAGTCAGGTAGGAGGCGGTTCCACCCGGCGATGCCTGCT
>JALYUO010000016.1 GCA_030853735.1 Chloroflexota bacterium | reverse complement strand
CCGATTACTAGACGCAATACGCTTTACGCTTTACGCAACACGCAACACGCAACACGCAACACGTAATACGCAGCACGCAATACTCAATAGGAGGAACCATGACCCAAGTACAAGAGTCCGACGCAGTGACGCTGCACGGGCAGACCTATCGCGTGCGGCGGCTGGATTTGCCCACCGATATAGCGCGCTTGACGCGGCTAACCAACGAGGCGGATGCGGTGGACCAAGTGGACGATGCGACGACCGTCGAAGACGTGCAGATGCGCCTGGGTTGGCCGGAAGGTGAGCCGCTACGCGACCGCTGGGTGATCGAAGATCCGGCGGACCCCGACCGGCTGATCGGGGAAGGGGTATGCTGGAAAGCCGCGAGTACCGAGCGCGCCAACGTGCAGGTCTTGGTTCACCCCGACTGGCGGCGACGCGGCTTGGGCAGCGAACTGTTGGCGCGCGAGATAACCCGTGCCCGTGAAAAAGGCGCGGAGTATCTGGCGAGCGGGGCTGACGACCGGTTGCCAGGGTCACAGGCGTTCTTAGAACGGCACGGCTTCGTGGCGAACGCAGTGTGGGTGCTGATGCACTGCCCGGCGGATGTGGCGTTAGCCGCGCCGGTGCCGGCGGCGGGCTATACGATCCGGTCCTACAGTGCCGTGAACGATGTGCCGCTGTTGAACACTGCGCTTAATCGCGGCTTCATCGGCCACTTCCAGCACCGCGAGGGCACGGATGCCGAGATGGCTCACTGGTTGCAGGGGTCGCACGTTCGCCCAGACGGCATCTTTGTCGCTTTCGGCCCAGACGGCGACCCGGCCGGGGTGTGCTGGACCGACATCAGCCCCACCCGCCATGAGCAGCGCGGCACGCCCACCGGCTATATTGACGCGCTGGGCGTGGTGCCGGAGCATCGGCGGCATGGCCTGGGCCGCGCCCTGTTACTCACCGGGATGCGCTGGCTGCGCGATCAGGGCGAGACCGACATCGAACTGGATGCCTGGGGCCACAACGATCTCGCCCTGCCACTCTACCAGGGGGTCGGCTTCGGCATCGTCCAGCAGGGCAAATCGTACCGGCGCGATCCATGAGCCGTGGGCCGTGAGCCGTGAGCCGTGAGCCGTGGGCCGTGAGCCGTGGGCTGTGGGCCGTGAGTAGACGGCAACACGGCGGCATGGTACAGCGTTGCGGGACGGACGGGAACACGAAGACACGGAGACACGGAGATCGTTAAGATTACTGCATGGCTATCGAGGTTTATAGCCTCGCACTCGCCAAAAGCGATCTCACTATTGGGGAACCTCAATAATCCTCCGTGTCTCCGTGTCTCCGTGTTCCCGTCCGTTCGCTCCGTGGTGAAGCACTACCCATAGCGAGAAAGGCGTAGATCATGACTGTGACGGTGGAGCTCACGCCGGAGCAGGTAGCGCAGCTAGGCGTGGCGGCGGCGCTGGCGAAAGCGGTGGCTTCGCCGGCGCGTTTGGCGATCCTGGGCGCGCTGGCGGGGCGGCAGCCGGAGCCGATGCTGGTGGCCGACCTCGCCGCCGGCCCCATGCCGATCACCCAGATCGAGCGTGACTTGCAGCAACTGGCCGACGCGGGCCTGATCAGGATCACGGAATGGCGATCCACCCGGCCCGGTGGCGAACCGCATCCTTACGAAGTCACTTTCAACCCGGCCTATTTGCACGCCATGCCGGCGGTGATCGGCACGTTGCAGACGCTGCTCAAACAGGCGCAACCGCCGGGCACGCCAGTCGCCGATGATACCGAACGCGCGCTGGAGCGTTTCTTCCAAAATGGGCGCTTGATCAGCTTTCCGGTGCAGGCCAAGCACCAGCGCGCCGTGCTGAACCGCGTGGTCGCGGCCTTTGACTTAGAGCGCAGCTACCCTGAACGCGAAGTAGATGCGATCCTCAAAGACATCTATGCCTATGACCACTGCACCCTGCGCCGCTACCTCGTGGATTACGGCTACATGGACCGCAGCAAAGGCATCTACCAGCGACGCGCCGCCCAAGTGGTAGGAGCCTAAGCGTAGGTTGCCATCTTACAGTCGGTATTAGAGAAGACATATCCCAACAGAACACCCAAAATCTTGCTATAATCTTTCAGATAATGATCTAGAGATTAAGAAAGAGGAGGTCGCACCCCCAGGTACGACCGACCTGCTGCCCTCGGAGTTCGCACCTGGGGGTGCAAACTCCTCAGTGGGCGGCGGGGTCCACCGCTGCTACAGATCATTATCTGAAAGACTATAGCAACAAGACTCAGACCACAAAGATCGTGTGGCTTGACCCGTTAACCCTAACAAGGGGGGAGTCAGCGTTCCACACGCGCACGGCCAATTACTCGGCCCGAATAGTTACAACTCAGAACTCAGAACTCAGAACTCAGAACTTGTCGTCATTCCGCAATCCGCAATCCGCAATCCGCAATCGCTACCGGCCCCACAGCCCCAGCGCCGGGTCGGCCTTGCGCCAGTAGCGCGTCAGGCCGTCTACGCTCATCTCGTAGTTACCGGCGAGTTCATAGCGTTCGATGGCTGCCGCATCCCCGCCGGTTTGCAGGCGCAGCGCGGGCGTGCCGGCCAGTTCCAGCGTGCGACGCACCCCGGCCCGATCCTGGCCCGCCCGCATGGCCGACTGCACGATGCCGGCCCAAATGTCGAGCCGCGTGCCCAGTTCGTGCAGGTGGCGCGGCATATCGGCGAAGGGGCCGAAGTGGGTCAGGTAGATCGCGGCGGGCAACGGGTTGAGCGCCATCATGCGCTTGATGGAGCCGTGCCAGAGCGCCAAGTCAATATCGGGCGGCGGGGTCGGCGGGCGCACATAGCTGTAGCCGGGTAGCCGGATGCCCGCCACATCACCGGTGAACAGGTGCCCGCCACGGGTGGCATCGTAAAAGGCTAGGTGGTGAGAGGCGTGGCCGGGCGTGTAGATCGCTTGCAGGCGGCGACCGCCGGCTTCGATCTCCATACCGTCGTTCACCACCACCAGCCGCTCGGCGGGCACCGGCAGGAACGCGCCCCACAGCCGGTCCATGTCGTCGCCGTAGATGCGTTGCGCGCTGGCAAGCAGCTTGCTGGGATCGATCATGTGTGGCGCGCCCAAACTGTGGACATAGAGCGTCGCCTGCGGCATCACATCGCGCAGCAATTCGCCCGCCGCGCCGGCGTGATCCAGGTGGATGTGAGTCACGATCAGCTTGGTCACGGCGGCGGGGTCAAAGCCGGCCCCGCGAATGCCGGCCAGCAACGCCGGCAGCGTCGAACCCGGCCCCGTCTCGATCAGCGCCAAGTCGCCGTCCGGCCCAGCCAGCAGATAGGCGGCGATCACGCCGGGACTGTCCAGGTATAGCAGGTCAATCAGGAACAGCCCCTCGTCCAGGGCGATGGCATCAGGCATCAAACTTCCCCCTTGGCGTTAGTTCTGAATTATGAGTTCTGGGTTCGGAATGGGCTACGGTGTGTCGACACCGTCGGCATTTCGCTGCATTATACCATAGGTTTGTGCCTCGTAGACAGGATTTGAGTAGAACACCTGTTGCATATTAGCCGGCAGAATGGTAAAATTAGGGCGGTGCCGTAGAGAATGTCGCAGCTATTCCGAAGGACTTCATACGAGGTACGCGCGTGCTGGCAGAACTGTCTATTACTAACTTCGCCATTATTGACCGGCTCACCCTGCGCTTTGGGCCGGGGTTCAACGCGCTCACCGGTGAGACGGGCGCGGGCAAATCGATCATTATTGATGCTATGTCGGCCATGCTGGGGGCCAAGGTGGGGGCCGAGTTTGTGCGCCACGGCTTTCCGACCGCGCGGGTGGAGGGATTGTTTGACCTCACCCGGCTGGCTGCCCCGGCGCGCGATCTGCTGCGGGCACGCCTAACCGCTGCCGGCTTGCTGGCTGAGGGCGAGGAGAGCGACGACAGCAGCCTGACCCTGAGCCGCGAGATCCACAAAGGGGGACGCACCGTGGCCCGCGTCAACGGCAGTCTGGTCAATCAAGCGGCGCTGGGCGAGATCGGCAGCTTGCTGGTGGATATTCACGGTCAGACCGAACACCAATCGCTCTTGCGGACCGCCACGCACCTCGAATTGCTGGATCAACACGCCGGGGTAGGGTCACTGCGGGCGCGCTTGGCCGAGCAGGTGATGCGCCTGCGCGCCGTCCGCAAAGACCTGGCCGCGCTGCAACGCGACGAGCGCGAACTGGCCCGGCGCGCTGATCTGCTCAAGTTTCAGGTGGACGAGATCGAAAAGGCCGAACTGAGTGCCGGCGAAGACGAAGAACTGGCCCAGGAGCGGTCGCGCTTGATGAACGCGGAAAAGCTGGGCACGCTGGCCGACGGCATCTACGGCTTGCTGATCGCCGGTGCGGAAGAGGCCGATCCGTACAGTGGCAACGGTGCGGGGCGCGGAGCGGGGCGCAACGGGCGCGCCGTGCCGGTGGCGGACAGCAAGCCGGTGCGCGACGCATTGGGCGAGGCTGCCGCGCTGTTGGCCGATCTGTTGCGGGTAGACTCTAGCCTGAGCGACGGCCAAGCCAGCCTGAATGCGCTGATTGACGGCGTGGACGAACTAGGCCGCGCCATCCGCATCTACCGCGAACGGGTGGAGCATGATCCCGAACGCCTGTTGGAAGTGGAAGAGCGCATCAGTCTGCTGCATGAACTGAAACGCAAATACGCGCCCACCATTGCCGAAATCATCGCCTTCGGCCAGGAGGCCGCCGCCGAACTTGATACGCTGACCCACAGCGAGGAGCGCATCGCCGAGTTGCAGGAAGAGGAAGCGGCGCTGCTGACCCACGCCGGGGCGCTGGCCGCCGAGCTATCGGCGCTGCGCCGGATGGCGGGCGAGGGCTTGGCCCACGCCGTGGAGGGTTCGATGCGCGAACTGCTGATGGGCAGCATCCAGTTCAGCACCAGCATCACCCGCACGCCCGATCCCGCCGGCTTGCCTGCGCCGGGCGTGGACGGCACAGCGGGCCGCTGGGCCTTCGACACGCGCGGTCTAGATCGGGTCGAGTTTCTGATCTCGCCCAACCCTGGCGAACCGCTCAAACCGCTGGCGAAAATCGCGTCGGGCGGCGAAACCTCGCGCCTGATGCTGGCGCTCAAATCAATCCTGTCCGATGCCGACTACACGCCGACGCTGATCTTTGATGAGATTGATGTCGGCGTGGGCGGGCGCAGTGGCACAGTGGTGGGCGAAAAGCTCTGGTCGCTGACCGACCACCATCAGGTGCTGTGCATCACGCACCTGCCGCAAATTGCCGCCTTTGCCGACAGCCACTATCGCATCACCAAGCAGGTCAAAGAGGGTCGCACCAGCACCCGTGTGGACGCGCTGGACCCCAGCGACCGCGCCGGCGAAGTGGCCGCGATGCTCGGCGGCACCCCTGTCACCGCCAGCAGCCTCGAAAACGCCCGCGAGATCATCCGCCATACCGCCCAGACGAAAGCCCTGCGCCAGGGAGCCAGCGCCGGCGACGTGCTGGCCGCTTCGGACCCCGCTGCCCACCCGCCCAGTGCATCCGCCGCGCCCGTTTGGCCGGCAGTGGGCGTGCCCAATTGAACCGCGACGGATAGGAGCAACGATGCCGCAAACCCCGCATATTGAGCAGCATTTCACCGCCGGCGAAACGGTACGCGATATCGTCATCGGAATGTCTGACGGCTTAACCGTGCCGTTCGCGCTGGCCGCCGGCCTATCGGGCGCGGTCACATCCACCGCCATCATCGTCACGGCAGGGTTGGCCGAAGTCGCCGCCGGGTCTATCGCTATGGGCCTGGGCGGCTACCTAGCTGCGCGCAGCGACGCAGAGCATTACGTCACCGAGCGGCTGCGCGAACAGCGGGAAGTGATCGAAAAACCGGACGTGGAAAAAGCCGAAGTGCAAGAGGTATTCGAGTCGTATGGGCTGACGGCGGAGGAAAGCGCGCCGATTGTGGAAGCCTTGAGCCGGCGACCTGAAGCCTGGATTGATTTTATGATGCGCTTTGAATTGGGCCTGGAACTGCCCGATCCCAAGCGCGCCCTCACGAGTGCCCTCACCATCGCCGGGTCGTATGTGGTGGGCGGTCTGATCCCGCTCAGTCCCTATATCCTGGTCAACAACGCCCAGACCGCGCTGCTCATTTCGGTGGTCGCCACGCTGATCGCGCTCACGGTGTTTGGCTACATCAAAGGCCGCTTCACCGGCACCCAACCGCTCCGCAGCGCGCTGCAAACGGCCCTGATCGGGGGGTTGGCCGCCGCTGCCGCCTTCCTGATCGCCCGTGCAATCTCCTGATACGCTGATCGGGTGCTAAAAACAGCAGCTATCTTTGAAGCCGCAATTGCCGCAGACAGCGCGTTTGCTGCCGCGTATCGCGTGCATCGGCGCGTCACAGTTCGGGCAGGGGCCGGTCGTCTCATCATCCTGACGGGGTGGCGCGGGTAGGCCGGCGCGCAGGGTCGCCGAG
>JALYUO010000007.1 GCA_030853735.1 Chloroflexota bacterium | reverse complement strand
GAACTGTGCCGAGGATGAAGTAGCCGATGGACATGGCGAAGACGAAGCTATAGCGCGTGCCCGCCGTCATGCCACTGGCCGCCGTCATGCTCAACAGCGCCCCTGCGAGTACCGTCGCCAGCGACTGCGGCAAGACCAACGCAATATGCCACACGCCCAGGTCTTTGGCCGCGTTGTCGTCGCCGTTGGGCAACACATCGGTGCCCAGTGCCCAGTCTACCGCTTGGTAGATGCCATACCCGATGCCGAAGCCGATACCACAGTAGAACACGGTGTTGAACGCCGCCAGGAACGGGCCGGGTAGCGGCAGGTTATGCAGGGCGATATAGCCGATAAAGGCGATAGCGGTCAGAGTCATCAGCCCGCCGGCCAAGTAGATCAGCGGCTTGCGTCCCCGCCGATCCGAGATGCGCCCGCCGATGATCGCGGCCACCGCCGCGCTGATCAGCAGGCCCAGGTACATCAGCGCCGCATAGCCGGAGATTTCGTCGCGCCCAATGCCCACCACGTCTTGCAGGAAATACAGCAGGAAAAACTGCACCGTGTTGAAGCCCATCACCACCAGAAAGCGCGTCAGCCACACCCAGGCAAAGTCGGGATGTTCGCGCGGGCTGATCCAGAGTGCCTTGATCATCTGCACGAAGGTTTGCGGCTCCGGCTTCACAGCCAGAGGCGTTTCCCGCACGCCAAAGTATGTAATCGCCAGGAAGACCAACAGAATGGCGACGATGATGCCGTAGACCTCGGCTTGCTGGCTGAAAGTGAGCAGGTCGTCGGCATGGGCGCGGCTGAGGCCGACCGAACCGAGCAGCAAGCCGACGATATTGCCCAGGATCGACATCATGCCCAGCCAGCCACTGGCGTGCCCGCGCTGCGCCTTCGGCACCAAGTCGGGAATGACCCCCTGGTAGGCGGCGACGGCCGCGTTCGAGCCGCCCTGCATCAGCAAGTAGGCCGCGCTGTAGATCAGCAAATTGGCCGGCGCGACCATGCCCAGCAGCTCGACCAGCGTCACGGCCACGCCCCCGATGATATAGGGCCGCCGCCGGCCCAGCCGGTGAGCGGAGCGGTCGCTAAGGCTGCCCACAATCGGCGGAATAATCAGCGCGACAATCGCCCCCGCCGCCACGACTAGGCCCAAGATGCCGGGCTTTTGCGCCTCCACCTGCGCGGCGCTCAACCCACTACGCCGCAGCATATCCTCCACCTGGATCGGGATGATCAGCGTGAGCAACGACCCCCACAACACGCTAAGGGCAAACCACATCGCGCTGAGGGCAAACATCTGGGCGTGGCCCAGGTGCGCGGTCTCCAAACGGGCAGCCGACACAAGCGTGCGCGGCGCATTGGCGGGGATTTGGGCGGCCATCGGGCGGCTCCTTTGGCTAGGGGGCGGGCATTCGGGGACTGCACTGCTATTGTAGCACGAGCCAACGGCGTGGGCAACAACAGGCGCGTCTGCCGCCATCATAGGCGAAACGCCGGACCGGACGCATCGGTACTTCTACCTAACTCACACCTAATAGAGTTGCGCGCATAAGATTCACGAAGGGTGGCCTTTTCACAAGCGGGCCACCCTTCGTGATTTGTGTACTTCAGCGGTGCCGCACGATTAGCGGGGTGCCGCGCCTCCTGCCGGGGTGAGGCGCGCGATTTCGGCCTGCACCTCTTTATTCGTCGCGTCAATCTCCGCCAACAGGCGCTTGTTTTCCGCGATCAAGGCCGTGAGTTCGCCATTGGATTGGTGGAGTTGCTGTTCCAGGTCGGCCAACCGCTTGGTCAAGGTGTCAACGCGACTGAGGTCAGGCTGGGCGGTGCCGGTCTGGGGCACCACTGGATGATCGGGAGACGACACGCTATTCACTGGTTGTGGGTGAGAAGGCACCACCGCCGGCCCAGCGCCGTTCGTGTGCGCTTGGGGATGAGGCACCACAGGCTGCTGGGCTGCCGCCGGGCGGGTAGGCGCCAATCCCGCCGGCGCGGTGCCGGGCGCAACACGAGCCGCTGCCCATTCGTCCACATACGCATGGTCGCTCAGGCCGCGAATGTAGTGCGTCTCCACATCCTCGCGCTTGTGACGCACATTGTAGTGTGGCATTCGCAGTTCCACCATGCCCTTGTGCGGGCCATCCGCATCGCCGCGCAGGTCAAGGTCGCCTTTGCCCAGGATGTGCATATAGGCTTTGGTGCGGTAGGTCGAGGCACGCATATCGGCGTTGCCCCGGCCCAGCCAACTTTGCCGCTCTTCCAGGTAGACGCGCAAGAATTGCTCTTCAGTGATCGGCTTGCCGTCGCTGCCCTTCACGCCGATGATCGGGTCCAGGTGATTGATATGGCCGCGATTGTGCGGCAGCCCCAGCCGGGTGCGGACCGTGTTCCAGACGCTCATGCGCTG
>JALYUO010000936.1 GCA_030853735.1 Chloroflexota bacterium | reverse complement strand
CCTGCGGAGTTCGCACCTGGGGGTGCAAACTCCGCAGTTGCTGGGACATTCGCTGCTCCAGATCATTAGCTGAATTACTATAGGTAACGCCGTTGGCGAGCGTGTAGCCGCAATTCATTGCGGGGCTGGCCTCCCCACGCCCCCTAAGTCAACCTTGGCTGTGCAGATTGAGCTATAGTAATTCAGCTAATGATCTGGAGATTTATCAGATAGAGGAGTTTGCACCCCTAGGTGCAAACGACGCGCTGCCTGCGGAGTTCGCACCTGGGGGTGCAAACTCCGCAGTTGCTGGGACATTCGCTGCTCCAGATCATTAGCTGAATTACTATAGGTAACGCCGTTGGCGAGCGTGTAGGGCCGCAATGAATTACGGCCCTACACTCCGCGCCGTTATAAATAGCCGGACAGGGCCGTATACCCCTGTCCGGATTCTGCACTGCGTTCAGCAGGACAGGATGCCTTTCGTTTCTTACAGCCGGCACGGGCTAAGTCGTTACTTAACGTTTGACGGCTTGAGTTGCGCCTGGAAAAACGCCGTGATCGCGTTGTAGCAGCGCACGCGGTTGGCGAACTTCAGCACGTCATGGCCTTCGTCGGGGAAGACGATCATTTCGACGGGGTGGCCGTTGGCCTGGAGGTGGTCGGCCACGTCGCGCGATTCTTGCTCTACCACGCGCGGGTCGTTCGCGCCCTGGATGATCAGCATGGGGCACTGGATGTCATCCAGGTAGGTGAGGGGCGAGCGTTCGACCAGAAAATCATGATCGGCCACGGGATCGCCCACCGCGATCTTGAAGTAGGGCTTCCAGGTTTCGGGGATGCGATCCATGAACTTGCTCAGATCCGACGGGCCGAACATATCTACAGCGGCGGCCCAGAGTTCCGGGTGCCGCGCGGCCAACGTGAGCGTCATATAGCCACCATAGGAACGCCCGATGACCCCCGCGCGCTGGGTGTCAATCCGCGCATCGGCGGCCAGCAGGCCCATGGCGTGGACATGATCGAGCCGATCCTGGCCGCCCCAGTCGCGGTCTACGTGCTTGGTGTAGCTGAGACCATAGCCGGTGCTGCCGCGCACATTGGGCACGAACACCGCGAAGCCGTTGAGGGTGAGAAACTGGATCAGCGGCATGGAGAACCAAGCAAAGTTAGGCCGCTCCTGGCCCTGCGGCCCGCCGTGGACATAGTAGACCAACGGGCGCGGGCCGCTGAACCCCAGCGCCGGGGCGGGCCGATAGAGCCGCGCCGACACGCGCAACCCATCGTGCGACACGAACGAAGCATCTTCGCCGGGGGCTAGGTGCTCTTGCGGGATGCCGAGGACGCGCTCATGGGTGTGTTGCACCACGCGGGCGCGGGCCGCGCCTTCGACGGTGTACAGTTGCGTCGGCGAGGTGGCGGTGGAGAAGGCCAGGGCAAAACGGTCGTTGGTGTGGTCATAATAGCTCGCTTCCAGCACGCCTCCGGCCAGCGGTGGCTGCCCGCACAGGACGTGTTCCAGGTGCAACGTGTGCGCCGCCTCGTCGAAGCGGCCTTCATAGAGCCACGATGCGCCGTCAATGTTGTAGCCGACGCTATAGCGGTCATCGCGCAGCCATTCCAGGCTGGTCAGTTCGCCTACCCCCTTGTGGGCCACGCCGCTGATCGGCACTTCGACCAACTCGGCTCCCGCCGTGAGCGCCAGATAGCCCAGGCCGCCGGTGTCAGCGAAGCGCGTGGTGGTCAGCAACAGGCCGCCGTCGCCAGGGGTGTACCAGGCCGCGCCGAAGCCGTCGAGCCGGGCCGGGGTAGCGGCGGTGCGTTCGGCCAGCGGCGTGCCGAGGCGCGCTGCGGCCTGCCCGGTGGCGGCGGTCCATTCGTACAGCACGATGTCGCCCACGGTATAGCCTTCGCCCAGCGCGGCGCGCGTGTGGTCGGCATTCGCGCCGAAAGTATACAAGCCCCAGGCACTGCGGCCCAGTTCGGTTAGCGTGCCGGTCGCCAAGTCCGCCTGATAGGTGATGTTCAGTGCTTCCGTGCGCGACTCGCTGGTGAAGTAGGCCATGTTCCGTACATTATCACACGGATAAACATGGGAGCGATAGGCCGCCAGCGCGCCGCCGAAAGCCGGCTCCGGCACGCCCCCGTCGAGCGGGATGATCAGCGGCTGGTAGTTTTCGTCGCCGTCCTGGTCTAGCATCAGCAGGATCTGGCCTAGCTGGGGAAAGACGTAGTAGACATAGCCGCCGATGAGTTCGGGGTTTTGCAGCGCGATGCCGGGCGGCAGCAACGGTTCCGGCACGCTGCCGCCGTGGGCCATGCGATAGAGGCTCAACTGGCCGCTGAGGTTGCTGAGAAAATAGATGTGCTCACCGACGAGTTGCGGGGCCAGAAACAGCCGTGCCGCGAGCAGCGATTCGATCTGGGGCATAGGGGTCTCCTTCGCGTGGTGCGGGTTGCCGGGTACGCTCCCCTTATGGTACAGCAAGGCCCGCCGTTTGTCACCCTGGTTCCGGCCGGCCGCGTCCGGTTCGTGTTGCCCCATTGTAGCATAAATGTTCGGATCATGACATCGGTCTTAAGATGTATGTTGCTAACATTGATTGCTTTTTTGCTGGTCGCAGCGGGCGCAGCAAGCAGCGCCCCTACATTCCGTATTCCAGCGGGCGCGGCAAGCAGCGCCCCTACATTCCGTATTCCGTATTCCGTATTCCGTATTCCGTATTCCGCATTCCGCATTCCGCATTCCGCATTCGAGTTGCCGCTCGGTTTATGCTATAATAGCCTGATGAGCGAACGATTAGCCCAAGTCTTGACCGAACGCCGGCCGGTGGCGGAAGCTGCTGTGGCACTCCTGGCGGGCGCACTGGATGATCAGCAGTTGGCGGCGGCGGTGCGCGACGGCCAGGTTGCGCCGTGGTTGGAGCAGCTGCGGCAGGAAGGGGCGGCGGCAGCGGCGGCGGGCACACCCGTGCCGGTGCTGATCCAGGAGGCGTTGGGCTTTATGGGCCGGATGCGCGCCACGGCGCTGGCCGCGCCGGTGCCCGACGACGCGGCGGCGCTAGGCGCGACGGTGGACGGCCTGCAAACCGCTGTGCTGGCGGCGCTGGTCAGTGGCTATTTTGCCGCCCATGAGCGGCAGGCCGATGAGCAACGGCTGGCCCTCGAAGAACTGGCCGCGCTGTTCCAGATCAACTCCGCCGCCAACTCCACGCTCGATTTTGACGGGATGCTCGACCGCGTGGTGGAACACGTCGGTGAGGCGATGCGGACCGACATCTGTTCGCTGTTTATCTACGAGCCGGAAATTGACCGGCTGGTGTTGCGCGCCACGCGCGGGCTGGATCCCGACGCGGTGGGCCGGGTGCGGCTGCGGCTGGGCGAGGGCGTGACCGGCTGGGTGGGCCGCGCCGGCAAGCCGCTGGCCCTCAGCGACGGCTGGCGCGACGACCGCTTCCTCCATGTGCCGGGCCTGGGCGAGGAACAGACGCGCGCCATCCTGGCCGTGCCGATTGTGCTGTTCACCAAACTCAAACTGGTCGGCGTGATCACCTTGCAGAGCTTCGGCCAGCGCCATTTCGCCGCACGCGATGTGTCGTTCTTGGAGACGGTGGCCGGCGAAGTGGCGATTGCTATCGAAAACGCCCGCCTGCACCGCGACACCGACGAGCGGCTGCGACAAAAGGTGGCCGAGCTGACCATTTTGCAGGGTGTGTCGGCCAGCATCGCCGCCACGCTGAACCGGCAAGAAGTGGTGACGATGCTGGCGAGCGAGGCGGTGCATTTGCTGGGGGCCGATGCCGCAGTGTTGTACGAACTGCGCGAAGGGCTGCTGATGCCCAGCGCCTCGTTCGGCTTCCGGCCCGGCGAAGGCCCGCTCAACAACAACGACGCGGCCACCACCCGCGCCGCCACTGCCGACCCACCGCTCACCCTGCCGCCGCCGCTCGACCCGGCGGTGAGCCTGCTGGGGCGCGCCATATTGGCCGGCCACCCCGTGGCGCTGGAGGCGCGCCAATACGACGGCACCGAGACCGGCTTGCTCCTGCAGAGCCTCGACGATCCCGGCCTCAATTTGCCCGGCGTGGGCATGGACAACGCCACTCCGTTGCGCGTCGCCGCCGACTTCGGCGACCTGCCTTTCACCACGCAACTGTGCGTGCCGTTGCTGGCCCCACGCAGCATCGTCGGCGGGCTGTGCGTGTACAGCCGTGCGCCGCGCTTTTTCGGCGAGGAGTCGATCAGCCTGCTGCTGGCCTTTGCCCGTGAGGGGGCCATCGCCATCGAAAACGCGCATCTGTATGAAGAGGCGCGCCACGGCCTGGAAATGCAGACCCTGTTGCTGCGCGAGATGCACCACCGCGTCCGCAACAACCTGCAACGCACCGCTTCGCTGCTGCGGATGCAGGCCAACCGGCTGCCCGACGACAACGCCGCCCGCCACCCCTTGCAAGAAAGCGTGATCCGCATCCAGTCCATCGCCCGCGTGCATGATCTCTTGTCGCGCCGCCAGGTAGGGCTGACCAATGTGGACGCGGTGGCGCATTTGGCCTGCGAGGTGGTCAACAATACGCTGGGCCGGCCCGATCTGCGCGTGCGCTGGCAGGTCGAAGCCGCGCCGTTGCTGCTGTCGTCGCGCGAGGCATTCCCTTTGACGCTGCTGCTGACCGAGTGCTTGTCGAACTCGATGCTGCACGGGTTTGCCGGGCGCGACGAGGGCCAGGTCCAGATCCACGCCGCCTTAGCGGCCGACGAAGCCAGTGTGACGCTGACGGTGACGGACAACGGCGTGGGCCTGCCGCCCGGCTTCGACCCGATCCGCGATGCCCATCTGGGGCTAGAAGTGGTACGCCGCTTGGGCGAGCAGGAACTAGGCGGCGTGATCCGCATCAGCCCCAACCCCGCCGGCCCCGGCACGCGCACCATGTTTCGCTTTCCCTACCAACGGCCCGCCGGCCCCGCGCCCACCGAGGCCGACCGCAGTTCTGTCGGCAAAGAGAGCCGCTAGGGAGTGGATTTTCGCGAGTTTGCGGTCATGTACCGCGCCGAAGGGCAACATTGGTGGTATCGGGGCTTGCGGGCGATGTTGTTTCGGCGCACCGGACTCGACGATCCGGCCAGCCGCGCCTGGACAATTCTGGATGCAGGCTGCGGCACCGGCGGCAACTTGAGCGCGCTGCGAGCCGGCGGGCATACGCACGCGCAAGGGTTTGACTATGCTGAGTCGGCGGTGCATTTTTGCCGGCAGCGCGGGCTGCATAACGTGCGCCAGGCTTCGATCACCGCGATGCCCTACTTGGACAACGAGTTCGACCTAGTATATTCGTGCGATGTGCTGTGCGACAGCGGCACCAGCAGCGAAGCGGTGGCGCTGGCCGAACTGTACCGCGTGACGCGCCCCGGCGGGCGGCTGTTTCTCAACCTGCCGGCCTATGCGTTTCTGCGCTCGGAACATGATGCCGCGACCGATGTGGACCGGCGCTACACACGGCGACAGATCCGGCGCATGGTCGCGGCGGCGGGCTGGCGCGTGGAACGGATCTCGCACTGGAACGCCACGCTGTTCCCGGTGGTGGTGGCGGTGCGGCTGGCGCGCAAGCGCGGTAAGGCGCACGACCGCAGCGCGGCCCGGTCTGACATTCAGGTGCCGCCTGCGCCGCTCAACGGGCTGCTGACTGCCATCGTGCGCGCCGAAAGCCGGCTGATGGACCGGGTGACGATCCCATGGGGATCTTCGATTATCTGCTTGGCCCGCAAACCGGGCCGGCCCAGGAAAGGAAACACCAACCAGCTATGAGCAATCGTCCTAAGAATCCCGCCAACGGCCCAACGAAAAAGCCTAGCGGCACCCCCGCCACGCGCCCGACCGCCGGCCGCCCCACCGCCGGCAACGTGCGGATCACGCCGACGCGCCCGCAAGCCCGCCGCGGCGTGCCACCCCCGCCGCCGCCCAACAACATGACGCGCAATCTGATGATCGGCGGCGTGCTGCTGGCCGGGATTATCGCGTTGGCGCTCCTCTTTGTCACGAATAACGCCGGCACGCCCACCGCCGCCGCCACCCCAACCGCAAGCACCTCGGCAGCGGCGGCAGTGGGCGCGCCCGGCGCAAACAACAACACCCCTAGCGTGGCAGGCGCGGCCGGCGTGCCCAACCCCGTCGCGGCGACCGGCAGCGACACCAAAGGCGCGATTGCGCTGGTCCAAACGACTAAGGGCAACTTCAAGATCCAGCTGTTCAGCGACCCGGCTGTTACGGGCACGGTCAAGAACTTCACCGATAAGGTGAAGAGTGGCTATTTCGACGGCAAGATATTTCACCGTGTTGAAGGTTTCGTGATCCAAGGTGGCGACCCCACCGGCAGCGGCAGCGGCGGCGGCAATATCCCCGGCGAGTATAGCAAGCACTCCTTTGTCACCGGTGCGGTCGGTATGGCTTCGACGGCTTCGCGCGCCGCCCAAGTCAATGATAGCCAGTGGTTCGTGGTCAAAACAGATTCCCTGTCCCTGGACGATAAATACGATATTTTCGGCCATGTCATCGAAGGCATGGATGTGGTCAACCAGATCGCCATCGGCGACAAGATGACCAAGATCACGATGCAGCCCTAACGATGAGCGAACCGGAAGCCGGCGGGCTAACGCACCTCGACGCGGCGGGCCACGCGCAGATGGTGGATGTGGGGGCCAAGCCGCCGACGGAGCGCGAGGCGCTGGCCCAGGCCGAAGTGTGGCTCCAACCGACCACGCTGGCCGCGATCCGTGACGGCCGGTTGCCCAAAGGCGACGTAGCCGCCGTCGCGCGCATCGCGGGCATTATGGCCGCCAAGCGTACCAGCGAACTGATCCCGCTCTGCCACCCCTTGCCCCTGACTAACGTCACCGTGGAGCTGACCCTGCACGACCCAGCCCCCGGTGACGCGCGCGGCCACGTCCAGATCCGCGTGCGGACCAAGACCCACGGGCCGACCGGCGTGGAGATGGAAGCCCTGACCGCCGCGAGTGTGGCCGCCCTCACCGTCTACGACATGGTGAAAGCCATAGATCGCGGCGCAACCATCGGCGGCATTCGCTTGCTGGAAAAGCGCGGCGGCAAAAGCGGCCTCTGGCAAGCGGAGGTAGAAGGTCTGAATACTACCTGACCGCCCACCAGGGCAATTGCAGCTAAATTGGCGGCAGCGGGGCTGGGGCCGGGGCGACTGGAACTCGCCGCTACCGCTACGAAGCCCGCCTACGCGGGCTGGAGCCAGGGGCCGATCTACGATCCGCCGTTTAGGACGGATCCGGTCGTCCCGGCCTCCCGGTTCGCCTAGCTCCAGCCCGCGTAGGCGGGCTTCGTAGCGGTAGCGGCGAGTTCCAGTCGCCCGGACCCCGGCTCCTGCGCTAATTTAGCTGCAATTGCCCTGACCGCCCACCGCGCCCCTTGACAAGCGGGCGGGAAATAGCCATTTTGCCCTACCCAGTGGTCGGCAACTACGCCCGCCCCTTGCTGGACAGATCGCCGGCGAGTGCCAATGGGGTCGCACTGACCTGGGCGGTGAGTTTCGCGGCGTTTTTTCTGGCCTACCGCCGGTGCCCGCGTGTGCCTGATCGCCGCTATCTGTTGGTGCTGGGCGGAGCCGCAGTGGTCGCCCGCCGGCGGCGAAGCGACGTTCCGCTTTCTGAGTCTATGGTCCCATAGCTTGTGTAGGAACCAACGCACGGATTGTGCGGCGGGCCTGCGTGCGGTGGTGCCCGGTCAGCGTAAGGAGCATAGCCATGCGGCACAAGAGTAAGGCGTGCAGCAGGTTTCCCTCAGACGACCGGCCACAGGCAGCGGAGATCCATGACCCCAGAGCGGGGCGGGAGGTAACACGCGATGTGTAGAAACATCCGGCCGCTATTCAACTTGGAACCGCCGGCCACGGCGGAAGAGATTGATGCCGCCGCCCTCCAGTTTGTACGGAAGATCAGTGGCTTCGCCCACCCAGCGCAGGCGAACCAAGCGGCCTTTGCGGCCGCCGCCGCCGAGATCGCCCAGATCGCGGGGCGGCTGATCGGATCGCTCGAATCTAGCGCAGCGCCGAAGAATCGGCAGGAAATGGCGGCGCGAGCGCAGGCGCGCAGCGCGGCACGATTCGGCAAGACCCAGCCCAGCGGCAGCGCCCTGCCCGCCGACCTCCAGCCGGCGTAGGAGCGAGGGTCGTGC
>JALYUO010000914.1 GCA_030853735.1 Chloroflexota bacterium | reverse complement strand
GGGCGGCGGCGGGGCGGCCGTTGCCACGTTGCCGCTGCGCTGTTCGCGTTCGCGTGCGCCCGATAGCTGTTCGCGAGCTGTCACACGCACCAGCACCTCATCGTCTTCGCTGCCGGTCTCGGTTCCGGCCAGCACTTGCACCTCAACTTGTTCGCGGGTGCGGCCCATCTGCTCAAGGGCTAGGCGCACCGCTTCGTCTACGCTGCGGGCCTGGATATCAACCTGTCGCATTGCCATGTAGCTACAGTTCCTCCCAATAAGGCGGCGGGGGTCGGGACGCTGCTTACTTAACTCGCGCTTTTGCGGCGCTTGCGCGGCAGCGTGGAGCCGGTGGGGAGCGGTGCGCCGGTGCCGTTGCTCGGCGCATACACCTGGGTCTCGTCCACCGGGCCGTCAGTGCGCGTGCGCTTACCGCTACCGTTGCCGTTCAGCGCCCGTGTCTCCTCATTCCGCAAGGGGCGCGGCTCTTCGCTCCGCAAAGTCGTGGTGGCGGTCTCCAGGGTTGGCTCCTCACGGGCGGCAGCGGCGGCCGCCGTGGCGGCCGCCTGCGCTTCCTGGATCTCCATCATCTTCTCCATAAAGCTCTTGCGGCGCGGCGTGCCGTCGGGGTTGGTGGCCGGGGCGGCGGCGCGGCGCACGGCATCCTGCCGATAGGCGGCGGCTTTGCCGGCCCCGGCGGGCAGCGCTTTGCCGTCTTTGCTGTCGTCGCGGCGATTTTGCAGCTCATCAATCTCGCGCTGGATTTCGGGCGAAGGCGGCGGCAGTGGCCGTTTGGGTAGCCACTTGAAACCGGGCACGTCGGGCAGCGTGCCGAAGCCGTTGACGAAATAGGTCTGCACCGCTTGGAACAGCGCCGAGAAGGTCCAGTAGATGACGGCCCCCGCCGCGAAGTTGATGTAGACGACGATCAGATAGAGCGGCAAAAAGCCCATCATCTTGTTCATCATCGCCTGTTGCGGGTCGGCGTTTTTGTTGCTGCCGTAGGGTTGGGCCATGCGGTTGCTCAGGAACTGGATCGCGCCCGACAGCACCGGCCAAATATAAAAGGGATCGTGGTCCTTCAGGTTAGGCACCCAGAAAAAGGCTTGATGGAAGGCTTCGATGCCCTGACCGCTTGAGCCGGGCAGCCCCACCAGCTGGCCGAGCGCGGTATAGAGGCCCAGGAAGATCGGGATTTGCAGCACCATCGGCAAGCAGCTACCCATCGGGTTATAGCCGTGCTGCTGATAGATCCGCATCATTTCGGCTTGTTGCTTCGGCTTATCGTCCTTATACCGTTTGTTGACCTCTTTGATCAGGGGCTGAATGCGCTGCATTTCGCGCATTGAACGCACCGATTTCAGGGTCAGCGGCACCGTCACCACCTTCACCAGCAGGGTGAAGATGATAATCGCTAAACCAGGATTGCCGACAACGCCATTGATCGCCACCAACACACTTTTGAGCGCATCAATATAGATTTGCCAACCAGGAACACTAGGCAAAACAGACCTCGCTTTAGGGAACGGGATCGAACCCGCCGTCGTTAAACGGATTGCACCGTAAGATGCGCCACCCGGCCATTAGAGACCCTTTGAGAAAGCCGTATTTGGCAATCGCCTCGTAGCCGTAGTGCGAACAACTGGGCACGAAGCGACAGGTAGACGGCAAGGCGACACTAAGCGTCCGTTGATACAGCCGAATGGCCCACAGGGCGACCGTTTTCATAGAGATTGGCTCGCTTTAATCCCTCGGCTAATGCCTTATCTACCCGGCTATAATCGGCCTGTCCGATACTGGGGCGGGCAATAAGCAACAGATCCCACCCTTGCTTCATATACGGAAGTTGGCGGCGGAAAGTCTCACGCAAGAGACGTTTTGCCCGATTGCGGTGGACGGCATCCCCGATTTTCTTGCCGGCGATCACCGCCATGCGGGTCGGGGCGCTGGGTTGCGGACCGGGCGCGACCACCAACACCAGTGGCCCAACGCTCCAAGATCGCCCGTGGCGGCGCACCCGCTCAATGTCGCCGGCCCGGTGCAGCCGCTGCCGACTGCTAAAGCGAAAGCGCACCCGCGCCCCCGCAGCCGGGGACGGCGCGCCGGCGGGGTCTGGGTCCGTGATTAGCGCGGCCCCTTTTGTTCGGTGCTGATGCTCAGGCTGTGGCGGCCTTTCGCGCGGCGGCGGGCCAACACGGCGCGGCCCCCTTTGTCCATCATGCGGGCCATAAACCCGTATTTGCGCTTGCGCGGGATGCGCTTCGGCTGATAAGTACGCTTCATGACGCTCTCAGACTCCTGCTCACTAAATCACATAGATCAATAGGTGCGGATCGCCGGACAATACATTGCCCCGGCCTAGCCGCGACGCACTTAGCCATTATACGGGTTCACCGAGAGCGTGTCAACCGCCCTGCTGAGATCCTTGGCGGTAATTCCTGGCGGCAACTCCCCCGCTACCCCGCAGGAGAGAGGGAGAGGACGGCCTGCAAAAGAATGCAGCGCATCTGCGTCCAACTTCCGCGCATCGTTTCTTGCCTAGTCGAAACGGCAGACGGCGGACGGTAGGGGACAAATGCCGCCCACCGTCCCCCGCTTTTGTCCTGCCCTAGTTACGGCCGGCGGCGGCTGAATTCGCCCCCTGCGCCGTGCTACAATAACACCACTGATACCTCTATGCAGGAAGCAGCATCTCCTTCACGCGGTCGCCGGAGCCACGCGGGCTGCACGGCGCTCCGGCGTGGGGACTGCGGACTGTATTGGTTGCCTGACTGCCGGCCATTGAGAACCGGCAGCGGCGGGTATATCGCACTCATCATCAAGGAGACACATCATGCACCGTAACTTTGCCTGGGCCGCAGCACTCGGCGCTGCACTATTACTCACTGTACTCGGCAGCGGAGCCGCCCAGGCCCAACCCCTCGGCTCCGGCCCCGCCGGGGCTACGCCCGCCAAAGCAGCGGCACCGGCCGTCCCGTGTAACAGCCTTAGCTTCAGCCCCGCCCCTGGCTCGCCTCTCGCGGCGGGCACCCACACGTTCAGCGTGGTGACCGCTGATTTCAACGGCGACGGCCGGCCGGACGTGGCGACGACCAATGCCGGCAGCAACAACGTGACGGTGCTGGTGCCCACCAGCACCGGTGGCTTCAGCCCCCTCGCCGGCTCCCCCTATGCTGTCGGCCCGACTCCGTTCAGCCTCGTCGCGGCCGATGTTAACGGTGACGGCCGGCCGGATCTAGCGATTGCCAACTTTGCCGACAACACGGTGACGGTGTTGCTGAACATTAGCGGGGTGATCTTCAGCGCGGCCGCCGGCTCGCCCTTCGCTGTCGGCGGCGGCCCACATGGCGTGACGGCCGCCGACTACAACGCTGACGGCCGGATTGACCTGGCGACGGCCAACTCTAGCACCAACAGCGTGACGGTGTTGCTGGGCAACGGTGCGGGCGGCTTCAGCCCCGGCCCCCTTTCCCCTTTCGCCGTCGGCCTGAACCCAGTCAGCGTGGCAGCCGCCGATTTCAACGGTGACGGCCGGCCGGATTTGGCGATCACAAACTACTCTGACAATACGGTGACGGTGTTGCTGAACCGCGGTCTAGCTATTTTTAGCGCGGCCGCCGGCTCGCCCTTCGCTGTCGGCACGCAACCGTATGGTGTGCTGGCGGCCGACTTGAACGGCGACGGCCGACCGGACGTGGCGACGACCAATGTCGGCAGCAACAACGTGACGGTGTTGCTGGGCAGCGGCACGGGCAGCTTCAGCCCCGCCCCCGGCTCCCCCTTCACTACCGGCAGCTCTCCGGTCAACGTGAAGAGCGCCGACTTCAACGGCGACGTCCGGCCAGATTTGGTGATTGTCAACCAGAACAACAGCAACGTAACCCTGTTGCTGGGCAGCGGCACGGGCAACTTCAGCGCGGCTTCCGGGTCGCCATTCGCCGTCGGCATCGGCCCGGAGAGTGTAACCGCCGCCGATTTCAACAGCGACGGCCGGCCCGACCTCGCAACCGCCAACTTCAATGACAGCACGCTGACGGTGCTGTTGAACACCTGTGTGCTGGTCTCCCCGACCGCCAGCCCGACCCGCACGCCGACCAACACGCCGACCAACACGCCGACCAACACACCGACGGGGACGGCGACACCGGTTCTCCTGACTGCCTTGAGCCCGGCGAAGGTCTGGGTCGGCGTCAACAACAGCGACGACGCGGGCCTCAGGCTGGACGTGATGGCCGAGGTGTTTCTGAACTCCACGCTGGTCAAGCAGGGGCAGGTCAACAACGTGAGCGCCGGAAGCAGCGGTTTCAGCGGAGCCGTTCTGAACTCGATCGCGTTCGGCTCCTTCAGTCCCATCGCGGTCGGTCCGGCCGACAAGCTGAAGGTGAAGTTC
>JALYUO010000896.1 GCA_030853735.1 Chloroflexota bacterium | reverse complement strand
GCGCACCCCGGCCCGCCCGGCTCCGCGCGGCCTAACCCGCCCGATCAGCAATGCGCTGGATAAGGCGGGCTTGGCGCGGTTCAGCACGGGGCGCTATCTGGCGATTTGGGCGGGGGTCATCGTGGTCATTCTGGCGACCCTCGGCGTGTTGGTCTGGGCCGGCGTGTCCAGCGCGCGTAGCGTCACCCCTTTGATCACCCCCACGCCGCTGTCCGGCGCGGTGCTGACCGGCACGGTGGTCACGGTGGAAACGAGCAAAGGCGCGTTCAAGATCACCCTCGATGCCGAGAACCCCGCTCTGAAAGCGACGATCCGCAACTTCCGTGCGAAAGTCGCTAGTGGCTTCTACGACGGCAAGCTGTTCCATCGCGTGCTGCCCACGCTCGCGCAAGGCGGCGACCCGACCTGCACGCCGGCCGGCGGGCCGGGCTGCGGCAACGGCGGCGGCACGTTGAACGGCGAATATGTGGACACGCCCTTTGATGCCGGCTCTGTTGGCATGGCCTCGGTCGCCCAGCGCGGCTTGCAGGTGAACGACAGCCAGTGGTTTATCAGCAAACAGGCCGCGCCCACCCTCACCGGCAACTATCCGCGCTTCGGCAAAGTGACCGCGGGCATGGACGTGGTGAACAAGCTGGTCGGCTGCACCTATAAAGACACCCAGGTAGATAGTTGTGCGGGGGCCGATAAAATGCTTAAGGTAACGCTGGGCAGCAAATAGCCGCCCAGCATCCGGTCGGGCCGACCGCTGACTGGCCCAACGCAACAAAGGAGACCGTAACACATGAAGACGATGACTGTAGACACGTCCCGCGGCCAGATCGTCATCCGCCTGAGCGATGATGCGTCGGTTCGCAACACCGTGGCCCACTTCGAGAAGTACGCCAACGACGGCTTTTTCGATGGCCTGACCTTCCACCGCGTCGAGGGCTGGGTGATCCAGGGCGGCGACCCCACCGGCACCGGCGCAGGCGGCAACAAAATGGCTGCCGAGTACAACAAGATTCCGTTCAGCAAAGGCGCGGTCGGCGTGGCGCGGGGGCCGGATCGCACCCGCAACAGCGACTGCCAGTGGTTTGTCGTCAAGCGTGACTCCGACTTCCTGAACGGCGATTACACTAACTTCGGCCAAGTCACAGCCGGCATGGATGTGGTCGAGCAGATCCACATCGGCGATAAAATGACCCAAGTGCGCGTGACCGACGATCCCGCCGGTTAATCGGCTTCTCGTCGCGTGACTGCATCCCCTGCATTCTGTGCAGGGGATTTCTTTATCCCCAACCACCCCACGACGAGCAGCGCGATCAGGGTCAGCGCCGCGCCGAGGCGGAACACGAGTGGCGCGTAGGTGAAACGGACGCTGTGTGCCCCGGCGGGCAGATAGACTCCGCGTAGGGCATGGTCTGCCGTCAGGATGGGGGCTGCTTGACCGTCCACCGTGGCCGACCAGCCGGGGAACGCTTGGTCGGCCAGCACCAACAGGCCCGCTGTGTCGCTGCGCGTCGCCAGGTCTACGGTCTCCGGTGCGTAACCCAGGATCGTCACCTTGTCGGTTCCTGCCGCCGGCGGTGTGGTGAGCGGCTGATCGGCGGGCAACGGGGTCGCCAGCAGCGCGGTGCCCGCGCGGTCGAAAGCCGGCTCGGCCAAGCGGCGCACGCGGGCGGCGGGGTCGGCGACCGTCTCAACGCGGTGGACCAACCACGCCCGTGGCTGGGCATTACGGTTCAGATACACGCTGGTGCCGCCTGATCCGCCGTCTAGCACGCGCTCAAACGGCGGATGATCGGGGTCCAGCGCCACGATGGTGCGGAAGACCAAATCGCCCCCAGCGGGCCGTCCGTCTTGCATCCGGCTGCCGGCCGGATAAGGATTGCCTTTCGTGTAATAGACCGTCACTGCCTGCGCGGCGGCCACGTCGGGCGCATCGAAGTAGAAGTAAAACGTGCGCCCTTGTGCCTGGCGCAGCGGCGGGAAGCGGAAGGTCCAGGTGGCCTCATCGCCCAACGTCGCCGCATCTACCGTGACCGTCGCCAAGTCGGTCGCAGCGGCGGGATCGCGCTGGAGGTGGAAGCGCAGCCGGCCCGCCGCCGGGTGGCCGAAGGTCGCGCCCACCACCTGCACCGCCGTCAGTCCATCCGCGCCGGCGACAAACGTCTGCCCGACCCGATACGGCCCAGTGATTTCGCCGACGACCTCATCGTGTGCGCCGTCTTGCTGCACATCGAGCCGTTCGTTTGGCGTATCGCCCGGCGCAGCCGGCAGATAGCGCCCGTTCAGCAGATCGAGCAACGGCGGGGCAAGGGTCATCAGGGGCCGCAAGCCGCCGCCGGCCCGCACCGGCAAGGTGGGGTCCAATGCCCGTAGGAGGTCGTAATAGGTCTGCGGCGTGAGGGCATCGTAGCCGCGCAGATCGGCCAAGCCATAGGCCAGATTGGTGTTGGGCGGCAAAATCCAGCCCGTCGCCACGCTGCGCGCCGGTCCCGGCTGGGCTTGCAACAGATCCGTGACCGCCGTGGGCGGGAAATAGGCCGCCGGCGGCACGGTCGGGTTGTAGCCCCTCCCCACCGACCACAGATCGGCCAGCGCCGCCAACGGCACCAGCAGCGCCAATCCCCGGCCCTGCCGCTCCTGCCGCCCCAGCGCCACCACCACCAGCAGCCCCGCCCCCCCCAGCAGTCCCCAGCC
>JALYUO010000845.1 GCA_030853735.1 Chloroflexota bacterium | reverse complement strand
GCTGCGGCTTGATCGTCCCGATCTGCCCGATGATCGCGATCAGCGCCGGCGGAGCGAGGGCGGGGCCGGGGGCGGGGGGCGGGGGCGGCGTGACTGCGGCGACCGGGATCGGTACGCTTGCCTCCGGCGGTAGATTCCCCGCGCCCAGGCGCCGGCTATCGCCGCCGGGGGCCGCTCCCCCGGCGGCGTGGATCAGGCTATCGAGCCAACCGGCAAAACCTGTGTCGGCCAGCATGGCCCAGAGCGGGTCGGTGGCAGCTAGGCGGGCGAAAGTGGCGCGCAGGACGGCGTAGTCGGGCACCGCCACCACTAGCGGCTCGGCGGCTGGAGCCGTAGCGGGCGCGTCGGCGGAGTCCGGCTCGGCGGGGTGCCCCCCCGTAGCCAGCCCATCGGGCAGCACACGGGCACTGTAAAAGCGTTGCACATGCTGGGTCAGGCGCTGCACTTCGCGGGCGGCAGCGGGACGCTCGGCAGCGGGACGCTTGAACACCGAGCCGCCGAGCAGCCGGTCGAAGCGGTGCAGGGCGCGGCCCAGGGTGCCCTGCGCCTCCGCCAGGTCGGCCAGTGCGCGCGCCGCCTGGCGGTCCATGCCCCCCGACTCGCGCCGCCAGGTCTGCTCATAGGCGCGTAAGGCCGTTGCCATCTCGGCGGCTCCGGCGAAGCGCGCGCCCGGATTCCAGAACGGGCGGCTGAGGAGGCGTTGCAACGCCGGGTCGAGCCAGGCGGTAGCCTCATAGAAGGGCAGCAGGTCGCCGTCGGCCAGTTGCACGGCGGGCGGCTGCGGTGTGCCGCGCTGGATCGACTGCACTGCTTTGCCGTCGAGCTGGCGGCCGGTGAACAGCGGATAGGCCACATAGCCAGTGAAGTTCAGCACGTCCAACTGGTCGTCGGCTCGGGGCAGGCTGCCGCCGGCCGGGCCGGCTTTCCAGTCGCCGCCGTTCCAGTCGAGAAAGCGGGCCACGCCGTCGCGCCAGAGCAGGTGTTCGGGCTTATGATCCACAAAATAGAGTCGTTCCGCGTGGCAGACGGCCAGGATGTCGAGCGCGGCCAGGGTGATCGCCAGCGCGTCGGCCAGCGGCACGGTGCGGTTATGCACCGGGTCGTCGCTGCCGTGGCTCAGGCCGCGCAGCAAGGCCAGCACGGTAGCCTCGGCGGGCACCGGTTCCAGCGCCAGGAAGGGTCGTCCGCCTTGCGCCAGTTGATCAGGCAGCGCACGCTCGAACTCCTCAGCATCGGGGTAAAGGTCAGCGGGGGCGGGGGCGTTGGCGGTGAGGGGCGGGTGCAGGTAGCCCTGGGCCAGCAGCCCGGCGGCGGCAATGCGCGTGCCGAAGCGGGCCAGCACGCGGGCCTCGTGGGCGAACATACGGTAGACTTCGGGCCGCCCCAGGTGCCGTCCGCGCATGATTTTGAGCGCCACCGGCCCGGCCGGCCCGCCCGCCTGCACAACCAGCGCCCAGTTGCCGGGGGCCGGGCCGTCGAGTGCGCCGGCCACTTGGTAGCCACCCGCGATCTCCAGCCCGGCGCGAATCCAGGCGGCATCTTCCTGTTCCGTCGCCGGGCCGTGCGGCCGCGTCACGGCTGCCACCTTGGCCGGGCCAACGGGGGAAGCGTGGGCAACGGCGGCAGGTGCGACGGCACGGGCAACCCCGCCGGCCCCGGCCCGCCCGCCACCGCGATCAGCCCGTCCGCCCGCGCCCTGGCATAGACTCGCGCCGCCGCCGGTATCTGGACCTCGATGACCATCGCGAGCCGCACCAGCAGGGTCCCTGGCTCCCCGCTGATGCGTCCTGGCGACGCTACCTCGGCATGCGGAGCCGGGAGTGGGATGCGGGTGATCGGCATTGGTGTGGCAGATGGCGGCTTGGTCGGTGGCACCGGCGTTTTGGTCGGCGTGTCGGTCGGTGGCACCGGCGTTTTGGTCGGCGGCTCGGTCGGTGGCACCGGCGTTTTGGTCGGCGTGTCGGTCGGTGGCACCGGCGTTTTGGTCGGCGTGTCGGTCGGTTCTGGAGTAGCCTTTTGCCCAGAACCCCGCTCTGTAGTGGCCGTCGGCTGCGCCGCCGCCGCCTGGGCCGTTTGGGTCGCTTGTACCGCCGCCT
>JALYUO010000843.1 GCA_030853735.1 Chloroflexota bacterium | reverse complement strand
GTTCTATAGTCCTTCAGCTAATGCTCTGGAAATTATGAAAGAGGAGTTTGCACCCCCAGGTGCAAACGACGCGCCGCCTGCGGAGTTCGCACCTGGGGGTGCGAACTCCGCAGTTGGTGGGGCCAATCGCCGCTCCCGATCATTAGCTGAATTACTATAGAAACCGGTGAGGTGTAGTCGCGCACAGCGTGCGCCGTACTCAGGGGGGATAGCGCCCCGCACACCGGCGGCAACCCCTCCTAGACAACTCGCGCACGGCGTGCGCCGTACTCAGGGGGGATAGCCGCACCGGTTGTTTGACCCGGCCCTAGGGGCGGCAGCAGGCACAACAATAACCCGCTGGTAGAAGTGCAGCAGGTAAGTGGCGGGTCGCCCCGCTGAACAGGCGCGCTATGACCCAGCGCCGGCAGGCTTTAACTCGCCAGCAAGCCCTGAATTTGCGCTAACAAGTCGTAAAAGTCTATCGGCTTGCCGACATAGCCGTTGCAGCCGGTCGCCACGCAGTTGCGGCGCGCTTCGTCCGGCGTGGTCGCCGTCACCGCGATCACCGGGATCGCGTGCGTGATCGGCGCAGCCCGGATCTGGCGGATCGCCGACCAGCCATCCAAGACCGGCATATTGATGTCCATCAGGATCACGTCGGGGTGTTCGGCCAACGCCAGGGCCACGCCGACGGCCCCATCTTGCGCCTCCACCACTTCGTAGCCGCGCAAGACAAGCCGCCGCTTGAGCAGATTGCGGTTCATCTCATTGTCTTCGACCACTAAGATTTTCGTCATAGGTCTCACCGGGTACTAGGATCGCGGCCCGCTCCCCGTCGGCGGCGCGTAAATCTTCGCCGTAGAACAGTTTGTGGGCCTGGTAGGCATAATCTTCGAGCGCATCCGCTTTAATTGCCAAGAGGGATTGGCGTTCCTGCTCCGAAAGATCGAAGCCTTCGTAGGCAGCGGGCGAACCGTGCAGGAGGGCTGTTTTGCGGCTAGGGTCGGTCACAATCAAGGCCAACATAGTTTGTAATCCGCGTGTAGACATGGTCTTCCTTTAGATCGAGCCTGCGCCGCCCCGCGCGATCAGGGAGTGAGCAGCCCGCCGGCTATAGGTTCCTCGGCCTGGGGGTCGCCACGCCGCAACCCCTTGCGTGTACTCCGCCTCCTGATACCCATCCCCTGGAGGAGGAGGATCAGCAGCCCGCCCGTGATCAACAGATCGCCGGGACTATAGACTTGTTGCGTCGGCCACGCCAACGGTAAGCAATCGCCCAGCCAAGCCAAATGAATCTGATCGGGCAGCAACAGCACATCTTTGCTGTTGGGCAGGCGTTGCTGGAGCAGCGGGGCCAAGCGATCCAGGCCGCTAGCGGCGAGGTTGGCGGGGCTGATCGGCATAAACCCGCCGTTCGCCAGCATGACCACGCCGTTCAGCAGCGCGCCGGTCAACACGATCTTCATGCCCGGCAAGGCCCGGTTCAGCGCCAGCCAGCCGATAGTCGCGCCCTGCCCGGCCAGCAACAGCGCGCCCAGCCCCAGCGTCGGGCTAGACCCGGCCAGATGGACGAGCAGCCACTGCGCGGCGAAAATCGCCAACACCCAGCCCGCCCCGCGCCAGCGCAATTGCAACAACCGCTCCGGCTTGCCCCCCAGCAACCAACCCAACAACAGGGCCAGCACCGGCACCACCATCAGGATCATCGGGACAGCCTCACGGAATAGTCCAACCGATAGGTGCAGCACCGGCGGCGGCAAAAGCGGAGATGACCAGCAGGACATAGACGATACGCCAGTCAAGACGATTAAGGACTTTCATAGATGGCCCCTTCCAGATGCTAAGACCTAAATCCACTATCGGAGGTCAGAACCTCACGACAGAGACATCTTAGATCAGGGCCACTTACAAACCACTTACAAGATGGGGGCAGTTAGAAAAGGGGGCCAAAGAACCTGATTCCAGTTACGCCGGCCCAGCGCGGTATAGCACCGTAATTCATTGCGGCATGACACTTAGGGCCGGTTCTATAG